>NZ_JBMNDS010000115.1:0-26750 GCF_052543295.1 Streptomyces sp. SAS_270 | reverse complement strand
GCGGGCCAGAGCGAGCCGTAGCGCAGCGCGAGGAGGCCGGCCACCAGGAGCAGCGCGCCGCCCGCGACGGCGACGTAGGGCCAGGCGGTGTGGCTGAGCGCGGAGGCGGTGGCGGCGGTGTCGCCGGAGGCGGCCGCGGCCTTCTCGTCGAGGGCCGAGCTGTCGCCGACGCCGAGCAGCGCCGAGGCGATGGTGCCGGCGCCGGTGAGTGCGAGCAGCGCGGAGACCAGGAAGCGGCCGGAGCGGCGGACGGCGAAGACGGCGACGAGTGCGGCGAGGCCCACTATGGCGAGGGCCGCGGGCACACCCGTGATGTCGCTGCCCTTGACGGTCAGCGGGAAGTCGCCGCCGGCCACCGAGGCGGTGCCTGCCGACCAGCTCTGCCGGGAGGAGAGCAGTGCCACGGCCGCGCCGAGCGCGCCGCACAGCAGGGCGACGGCGAGGCTGCGCCGGCCGGACCGGGCGGGCCCGGAGGCTTCGGAGCGGGGCTGGGGTACGGAAGTCACGTACTCCACTATCGCCTGCTTCGTGCCCCGGCCGTTAGCCGGGGGCATGCCAACCCGTGATCCCACGAGTGCTCCATCATGAACATCTCAAGAATCACAGGTGGGCCGCCCGCCGACCGCATCCTCAACCTCCTTGCCGGGCAAGCCGGTTGGCCGTGTGAACGGCGCGCAGGACGGCCGCCGCCTTGTTGCGGCACTCGGTGTCCTCGGCGACCGGGTCGGAGTCGGCGACGATGCCGGCACCGGCCTGCACGTACGCCGTGCCGTCGCGCAGCAGCGCCGTACGGATGGCGATGGCGGTGTCGGAGTCGCCCGCGAAGTCGAGGTAGCCGACGCAGCCGCCGTACAACCCCCGCCGGGACGGCTCCAGTTCGTCGATGATCTGCATCGCGCGGGGCTTGGGCGCGCCCGAGAGGGTGCCTGCCGGGAAGCAGGCCGTCAGCACGTCGAAGGCGGTGCGGCCCGCCGCGATCCGGCCTGTGACGGTCGACACGATGTGCATCACGTGCGAGTACCGCTCGACGGACATGAAGTCGACGACCTCGACGGAGCCCGGCTCGCAGACCCGGCCCAGGTCGTTTCGCCCGAGGTCGACGAGCATCAGGTGCTCGGCGCGCTCCTTGGGGTCGGCGAGGAGCTCGTCGGCGAGGGCCTGGTCCTCCTGCGGACTCGCGCCGCGGTGCCGGGTGCCGGCGATGGGGTGCACCATCGCCTGCCCGTCCTCGACCTTGACCAGCGCCTCCGGGGACGAGCCCACGACGTCGAAGCCGTCGAAGCGGAAGAGGTACATGTACGGCGACGGATTGGTGGCCCGCAGCACCCGGTACACGTCCAACGCGCTTGCCGTGCACGGCGTTTCGAAGCGCTGGGAGGGGACGACCTGGAAGGCCTCGCCCGCCCGGATGCGCTCCTTGATGTCCTCGACGGCGGTCCGGAAGTCGGGGCCGCCCCACAGCGCGGTGTACTCGGGCAGCTCGGAGGGCGGGAGCGCGGCGGGCGGCTGTGCGACGGCGCGCGAGAGGTCGGCCTCCATGGCGTCCAGGCGGGCCACGGCGTCCGCGTGGGCCTCGTCGACGCCCGTGTCGAGGTCGTTGTGGTTGATCGCGTTGGCGATCAGCAGGACCGAGCCCTCCCAGTGGTCCATGACGGCCAGATCGGAGGTGAGCAGCATGGTCAGCTCGGGCAGCTTCAGGTCGTCGCGCTCGCCGGGGCCGATCTTCTCCAGGCGGCGGACGATGTCGTAGCCGAGGTAGCCGACCATGCCGCCGGTGAAGGGCGGCATGCCCTCCTGGTGGGGGGTGTGGAGCGCCTCGATGGTGGCGCGCAGGGCGGCGAGCGGGTCGCCGTCGACCGGGACGCCGACGGGTGGGGTGCCGAGCCAGTGGGCCTGGCCGTCGCGCGCGGTGAGCGTGGCGGCGCTGCGCACGCCCACGAAGGAGTAGCGGGACCAGGAGCGGCCGTTCTCCGCGGACTCCAGCAGGAACGTGCCGGGGCGCTCGGCGGCGAGCTTGCGGTAGAGCCCGACCGGGGTGTCGCCGTCGGCGAGGAGCTTGCGGCTGACGGGGATGACACGGCGGTCGGTGGCCAGCTTGCGGAACGTCTCGAGGTCCATGGCGGCTGACCTTACTGATCCTGGGCCGCTGCGCCGGACTCGGCGTCCTTGAGCAGCACGTCCTCGTCGAAGCAGGTGCGGGCGCCGGTGTGGCAGGCCGCGCCGACCTGGTCGACCTTGACCAGCACGGTGTCGGCGTCGCAGTCGAGGGCGACCGACTTGACCCACTGGAAGTGCCCGGAGGTGTCGCCCTTCACCCAGTACTCCCGGCGGCTGCGCGACCAGTACGTGCAGCGGCCGGTGGTGAGGGTGCGGTGCAGCGCCTCGTCGTCCATCCAGCCGAGCATGAGCACCTCACCGGTGTCGTACTGCTGGGCGATGGCGGGGACGAGCCCGTCGGCGCTGCGCTTGAGGCGCGCGGCGATCTCGGGGTCCAGACCGCTGGGGCTGCTGGGCAGGGGCGTACTGGTCATGGGGACCATTGTGCCGCGCCGGTGCGACGCTCCCGGTCGGCGTCCAGAGGGCGGACCGCCGCGGGTGCGGCCGGGTCTGTGCTGGGCGCTCGCGCGGGGCGGTCGTAGGCTGGATGGCATGTCGACCCATGCCAAGCGTGAACGACTTCTCCTCGCCGATCTGTTGGAGGCCGAGGGTCCGGACGCCCCCACCCTGTGCGAGGGCTGGAACGCCCGTGACCTCGCCGCGCACGTCGTGGTGCGCGAGCGCCGCCCGGACGCCGCGGGCGGAATCCTCCTCAAGCAGCTCGCGCCACGGCTCGACCGGGTGATGGCGGAGTTCGCCGACAAGCCGTACGAAGAGCTGATCCTGCTGATCCGTACCGGCCCGCCGCGTTTCTCGCCGTTCTCCCTCAAGCAGATCGACGAGGCGTCGAACACGATCGAGTTCTACGTCCACACCGAGGACGTCCGCCGCGCCCGGCCCGACTGGACCCCGCGCGAGCTCGACCCGGTCTTCCAGGACGCCCTGTGGTCCCGCCTGGACCGCACCGCCCGTCTGACGGGCCGCAGCGCCCCCACGGGCCTGGTCCTGCGCCGCCCCGACGGGCAGACGACGGTCGCGCACAAGGGCACCCCGGTCGTCACGGTCACCGGCGAACCCTCGGAACTGCTCCTGTTCCTCTACGGCCGCCAGAACGTCGCCGACGTGGAACTGGACGGCGACAAGGACGCGATCGCGAAACTGCACGAGGCGAAGCAGCTGGGGATCTGACCTGCGCCCCGGGCACGAGTGAGCCCCGGCCACCCGGTGGCCGGGGCTCAACGCTTCAAGCCGGGCGCGGCGTCACCGCACCGGGTGGCCCGCCGAGCGCAGCGTCTCCTTCACCTCGCCGATCCGCAGATCCCCGAAGTGGAAGACGGAGGCGGCGAGGACGGCGTCCGCGCCCGCGGCGACGGCGGGCGGGAAGTCGGCCAGGCGGCCCGCACCGCCGCTCGCGATCAGCGGAACGCTCACGTGCCCCCGGACGGCCTCGATCATCTCGATGTCGTAGCCGTCCTTGGTGCCGTCCGCGTCCATCGAGTTGAGCAGGATCTCGCCGGCGCCCAGTTCCGCGGCGCGGTGGGCCCACTCGACGGCGTCCATGCCGGTGCCCTTGCGGCCGCCGTGCGTGGTGACCTCGAAGGACCCGCTCCCGGTCCTGCGGGCGTCCACCGAAAGGACCAGGACCTGTCGCCCGAACCGCTCCGCGATCTCGCGGATGAGGTCCGGGCGGGCGATCGCGGCCGTGTTGACGCCGACCTTGTCGGCGCCGGCCCGCAGCAGTCTGTCCACGTCCTCGGCGGTGCGGACACCTCCGCCGACCGTCAGCGGGATGAAGACCTGCTCGGCCGTGCGGCGCACCACGTCGTACGTGGTCTCACGGTTGCCCGAGGACGCGGTGATGTCCAGGAACGTCAGCTCGTCGGCGCCCTCGGCGTCGTACACCTTGGCCATCTCGACGGGGTCGCCCGCGTCGCGAAGGTTCTGGAAGTTGACGCCCTTGACGACCCGGCCGTTGTCGACGTCCAGGCAGGGGATGACGCGTACCGCGAGGCTCATTCCGGGGCCCCTCGGTAGGCCTCCACCTCGACCTCGACGACCAGGCGCGGGTCCACGAAGCCGGAGACGATGAGCATGGACGCGGCGGGGCGGACGGCGTCGAACAGCTCCTTGTGGGCGCGTCCGATCTCCTCCACGTCCCGCGCGTGGGTGATGTACATCCGGGTGCGGACGACGTCCTCGCGGCCCAGGCCCAGCTCCTTCAGCGCCGTGAAGGCCACGTTGAAGGAGTTCACCGCCTGCTCGTGGGGGTCGCCGTCGATGATCTCGCCGTCTATGACGGACGTGCAGCCGGAGACCAGCACCAGGCCGTTGGGCAGCTCCACCGCGCGGGAGTAGCCGAAGGCGTCCTCCCAGGGGGCGCCGGTCGTGACACGCCGTACGTCGCTCACTTGGCCACCGCCTCCAGAGCCTCTTCCAGGGTGAACGCCTTCGCGTACAGGGCCTTCCCGACGATCGAGCCCTCGACACCGAGGGGCACGAGCTCGGCGATGGCGCGCAGGTCGTCCAGGGACGAGACGCCGCCGGAGGCGACCACCGGGCGGTCGGTCGCCGCGCAGACGTTCTTCAGGAGCTCCAGGTTCGGGCCCTGGAGGGTGCCGTCCTTGGCGATGTCCGTGACGACGTACCGCGCGCAGCCCTCCTTGTCGAGGCGCGCGAGCGTCTCGTAGAGGTCCCCGCCGTCGCGGGTCCAGCCGCGGCCGCGCAGTGTCGTGCCGCGTACGTCGAGGCCGACCGCGATCCTGTCGCCGTACTCGGTGATGACCTTGGCGACCCACTCGGGGGTCTCCAGGGCGGCGGTGCCGAGGTTCACCCGGGTGCAGCCGGTGGCGAGGGCGGCGGCCAGCGTGTCGTCGTCGCGGATGCCGCCGGACAGCTCCACCTTGATGTCCATCGCGCCCGCGACCTCGGCGATCAGCGCGCGGTTGTCGCCGGTGCCGAACGCGGCGTCCAGGTCGACCAGGTGCAGCCACTCGGCGCCCGAACGCTGCCAGGCGAGGGCGGCCTCGAGAGGGGAGCCGTAGGAGGTCTCGCTGCCGGACTCGCCGTGAACGAGGCGGACGGCCTGCCCGTCGCGGACGTCGACGGCGGGGAGGAGTTCGAGCTTCGCGGAAGTCGAGGGGGGCATCAGAGGGTTCCGATCCAGTTGTTCAGCAGCTGGGCTCCGGCGTCGCCGGACTTCTCGGGGTGGAACTGGGTGGCCCACAGGGCGCCGTTCTCCACGGCCGCCACGAAGGGCTTGCCGTGCGTCGACCAGGTCACCTGGGGTGCCCGCATCGCCGGGTTGGTGATCTCCAGCGACCAGTCGTGGACGGCGTAGGAGTGCACGAAGTAGAAGCGGGCGTCGGCGTCAAGACCTGCGAAGAGCCTGGAGTCCGCCGGGGCCTCGACGGTGTTCCAGCCCATGTGCGGCACGATCTCGGCCTGCAGCGGCTCGACCGAGCCGGGCCACTCGTCCAGGCCCTCGGTCTCCACGCCGTGCTCGATGCCGCGCGCGAAGAGGATCTGCATGCCGACGCAGATGCCCATGACCGGGCGGCCGCCGGACAGCCGGCGGTCGACGATCCAGTCACCGCGCGCCTGCCGCAGCCCCTGCATACAGGCGGCGAAGGCGCCGACACCCGGCACCAGCAGCCCGTCGGCGTTCATCGCCTTGTCGTAGTCGCGCGTTATCTCGACCTCGGCGCCGGTGCGGGCGAGGGCACGCTCGGCGGAGCGGACGTTCCCGAAGCCGTAGTCGAAGACGACGACCTTCTTGGGGCTGCTCAATTCCACACCTCCAGCCTCATGACACCCGCAACGAGACACATCGCGGCGCCGATCGACAGCAGCACGATGAGGCTCTTGGGCATCTCCTGCTTGACGAAGGAGTAGACGCCGCCGAGCAGGAAGAGCCCGACGACGATGAGAATGGTGTTGAGTCCGTTCATGGCTTTTACAGCGCGCCCTTCGTGGAAGGAAGGATGCCCGCCGCACGCGGGTCGCGCTCGGAGGCGTACCGCAGCGCCCGCGCGAGCGCCTTGAACTGGCACTCCACGATGTGGTGCGCGTTGCGCCCGTACGGCACGTGGACGTGCAGGGCGATCTGGGCCTGGGCGACGAAGGACTCCAGGATGTGCCGGGTCATCGTCGTGTCGTACTCGCCGATCATCGGCGCCATGGACTCGGGCTCGGTGTGCACGAGGTACGGGCGGCCGGAGAGGTCGACGGTCACCTGGGCGAGGGACTCGTCCAGCGGGACCGTGCAGTTGCCGAACCGGTAGATCCCCACCTTGTCGCCGAGCGCCTGCTTGAAGGCGGCGCCCAGCGCGAGGGCGGTGTCCTCGATGGTGTGGTGCGAGTCGATGTGCAGGTCGCCCTCGGTCTTCACGGTCAGGTCGAACAGACCGTGCCGGCCGAGCTGGTCGAGCATGTGGTCGTAGAAGCCGACGCCTGTCGACACGTCGACCTTGCCGGACCCGTCGAGGTCGATCTCGACGAGGACCGACGTCTCCTTGGTCGTACGTTCCACACGTCCTACGCGGCTCATGCGCTCTGCTCCTTAGAGGGTGTGGGGGTCTGCCCCACAAGACACTGCAGTTCACGTACCGCGTCGAGGAACGCGTCGTTTTCGGCCGGGGTTCCGGCGGAGACCCGCAGCCAACCGGGCACGCCGTTGTCCCTGACCAGGACGCCCCGGTCGAGGATCTTCCGCCAGGCCTCGTGGGACCCGTCCGCGCCGTCGAACCGCCCGAACTGCACGAAGTTCGCGTCCGACTCGGTGACCTGGTAGCCGATCGCGCGCAGCTCGGTGACCAGCCGGTCCCGCTCGGCCTTCAGCTGCTCGACGTAGCCGAGCAGCGTGTCGGTGTGCTCCAGGGCGGCCAGGGCGGTCGCCTGGGTGACGGCCGACAGGTGGTACGGCAGGCGTACCAGCTGGACGGCGTCCACGACCGCCGGGTGCGCGGCGAGATAGCCCAGGCGCAGCCCGGCCGCGCCGAAGGCCTTCGACATCGTGCGGGAGACGACGAGATTCGGCCGACCTTCGAGCAGCGGCAGCAGTGAGTCGCCGTGGCTGAACTCGATGTACGCCTCGTCGACCACGACCATGGACGGCTTCGCCGCCTGCGCGGCCTCGTACAGCGCGAGGACCGTCTCGGGGGGCACCGCGTTACCCGTGGGGTTGTTGGGGGTGGTGATGAAGACGACGTCCGGCTTGTTCTCGGCGATCCACCGTTCGGCGGCGGCGAGGTCGATCGTGAAGTCCTCGTTGCGGGGACCGGAGATCCAGCCGGTGCCGGTGCCGCGCGCGATGAGCGCGTGCATCGAGTACGACGGCTCGAAGCCGATCGCACTGCGGCCGGGTCCGCCGAAGGTCTGCAGCAGCTGCTGGATGACCTCGTTGGAGCCGTTGGCCGCCCAGACGTTCTCGGCCCCGACCGGGTACTTGCCGGTCTTCGTCAGGTAGTTGGCCAGCTCCGTGCGCAGCTCCACCGCGTCCCGGTCGGGGTAGCGGTTGAGGTTGCGGGCGGCCTCGCGCACCCGCTCCGCGATCCGCTCGACGAGCGGCTCGGGCAGCGGATAGGGGTTCTCATTGGTGTTCAGCCGTACGGGGACGTCGAGTTGGGGCGCTCCGTAGGGGGACTTGCCGCGCAGCTCGTCGCGTACGGGGAGATCGTCGATGTTCACTGTCCGGGTACCTTCCAACCGAACCTCGCCTTGACCGCCGCGCCGTGTGCGGGCAGGTCCTCCGCCTCCGCCAGCGTCACCACGTGGTGCGCCACGTCGGCCAGCGCGTCCTTCGTGTAGTCGACGATGTGGATGCCGCGCAGGAACGACTGGACGGACAGCCCGGAGGAGTGGCAGGCGCAGCCGCCGGTCGGCAGGACGTGGTTGGAGCCCGCGCAGTAGTCGCCGAGGGAGACCGGCGCCCAGGGGCCCACGAAGATCGCACCGGCGTTCCGCACCCGGTCGGCCACGGCGGCCGCGTCGGCGGTCTGGATCTCCAGGTGCTCGGCGCCGTACGCGTCGACGACCCTGAGGCCCTCGTCGACGCCGTCGACCAGCACGATCGCGGACTGCCTGCCCTGCAGCGCGGGCACGATCCGGTCCTCGATGTGCTTGGTGGCCGCGACCTGCGGCTCCAGCTCCTTGTGCACCGCGTCCGCGAGCGCCACGGAGTCCGTGACGAGGACGGCGGCGGCGAGCGGGTCGTGCTCGGCCTGGCTGATCAGGTCGGAGGCGACGTGCACGGGGTCGGCGCTCTCGTCCGCGAGGATCGCGATCTCGGTGGGACCGGCCTCGGCGTCGATGCCGATCCTGCCCGCGAAGTACCGCTTGGCGGCCGCGACCCAGATGTTTCCGGGACCGGTGACCATGTTGGCGGGCGGGCAGGACTCGGTGCCGTACGCGAACATCGCGACGGCCGTCGCGCCGCCGGCCGCGTAGACCTCGTCCACGCCGAGCAGGGCGCAGGCGGCGAGGATCGTCGGGTGCGGCAGCCCGCCGAAGTCGGCCTGGGCCGGGGAGGCGAGCGCGATGGAGCCGACCCCGGCTTCCTGGGCCGGGACCACGTTCATGATCACGGAGGAGGGGTAGACGGAGCGTCCGCCGGGCGCGTACAGCCCGACGCGCTCGACCGGCACCCACTTCTCGGTGACCGTGCCGCCCGGCACGACCTGGGTGGTGTGCGTCGTACGCCGCTGCTCGCGGTGGACCAGGCGGGCGCGGCGGATGGACTCCTCCAGGGCCGCGCGCACGGGCGGGTCGAGCTGTTCCAGGGCGTCCGCGAGCGCCTGCGCCGGGACCCGTACGGACTCCAGCCGTACGCCGTCGAACTTCTCCGCGAAATCGATCAGCGCCGCGTCTCCACGATGATGCACGGCCTCGCAGATCGGACGCACCTTCTCCAGGGCGGCCGAGACGTCGAAGTCGGCTCGGGGCAGCAGGTCGCGCAGGGCGGGGCCCTCGGGGAGGGCGTCGCCGCGCAGATCGATTCGGGAGATCACGTACGCAATTCTCTCAGACGGCGATAAGGCGCCGGACGCCCGTATCAATGGCTGATACACGCCACCTCAGGTTCCGCGGAAGATCCCCCTCACCAGTAGCGTTCGGGCCGTCACCGAGCGGGCATTGAACGGTTGTACGAAACCCGCGAGTAGCTGGGGAGGATGAAAGAGCCGTGACCGAGGGTGCCGGCCTCCGAAGAGGGGACGTGCCGGACGATCTGACCGCCGCCGAGGCCGGGATGTGGCAGGCCTTCCGCAACGGCAGCACGTACGACCTGCGAAGCGGGGACGCGGTCGTGGACGATCCGCACGGCGGCCACCCCTGGGGGCCCGAGCGCAGCGTCCGCGCACGCATCGTGGCCTGGCTCCTGCTGAACGGCCCGCCCGCGCTGGACGGCCGGGTCTCCTCCCTGAAGCTCCAGGGCGTGCAGATCACGGACGTCTTCGATCTGGCGGGCGGCACCGTGATGCCGTACGTCGAGCTCAGGGGCTGCCGGTTCGAGAAGGAGGTCCTGCTGCCGGAGGCCCGCTTCACGACCGCACGGCTGGTGAACTGCTCGGTGCCGCGGCTGGAGGCGGCCCGCCTGCACACGGAGGGCGACCTGCATCTGCCGCGCTGCCGCTTCCACAACGGGGTGCGCCTCACCGACGCGCACATCGGCACGGATCTGCTGCTCAACCAGGCCGTCGTCTACCGCGACCGGCGCGGCCAGTCGATCGCCGGCGACGGCATGACGGTCGGGCAGGACCTCCAGGCCGAGATGCTGGAGTCGCACGGCGAGCTGAGCCTGCGCGGTGCCAAGGTCGGCGTGTCGCTCAGTCTGCGCGGCAGCCGGCTCGCCAACCCCTACGGGCCCCGGGCGCTCAACGCTCCCCAGCTGACCGTGGAGCGCACGCTGTACCTGACTCCGGCCGGCATCGGCAATCCCGTCCAGATGAGCGGCACCACACCCGCGCGCGGCACGCTGGTCCAGCGGTTCGAGTGCCAGGGCGGAATCCGCCTCGACGACGGGCGGTTCGGGGACGCGGTCGACTTCGAGCAGGCCCGCTTCTCGCTGGAGGACGAGCAGGAGCTGTCGCTGCGCCGGGTGCAGACGCCGGAGCTGCGCTTCCTCGGGGAGGGCCCCGAACGCGGCAAGGTCGTGCTGTCGGGCGCGCGGGTGGTGAACCTGGTCGACAAGGCGCAGAGCTGGCCGGGCCCGGGCCGTCTGCACATGGGGGGATTCAGCTACGAGAACCTCGTGCCGCAGGGCCGGTTCCCGCTGACCGAGCGCCTGGGGTGGGTGACCGCGGCGACCGCCGAGTACAACCCGGAGCCGTACGAGCGCCTCGCGACCGTGCTGCGCAACTCCGGCGAGGACGAGGACGCGCGCGAGGTGCTGCTCGCCAAGCAGCGGCGCCGCCGCGAGACCCTGCCGCTCGCGGCCAAGCTCTGGGGGTACGCACAGGACTGGACGGTCGCCTACGGCTACCGGCCCGGGCGGGCGGCCCTGTGGATGGCGGTGCTGTGGGCGGCGTCGTCGATCGCGTTCGCGCACGCGGGCCATCCGCCGATCAAGAACGACGAACATCCGCCGTGGAACGCCTCGCTGTTCGCCCTGGACCTGCTGCTGCCGGTCATCGACCTCGGCCAGGTGGGCTTCTGGCAGCTGCACGGCGGCTGGCAGTGGCTGTCCGCGGCGGTGATCCTGCTCGGCTGGATCCTGGCGACGACGGTGGCGGCCGGGGCCACCCGGATGCTGCGCAGGAGCTGAGAGCGGGCACACGGGGCACAGCGATCGGCCGGCGGGCACCCAGCGGTCGATCAGAATCCCAACAGGCGCCGGACAGAGACCTTTTACCCTCCCTTGACCAGGGAAAGCACAACCAAACCAAGGTTACGAAAGCGTCACCGCGTCCCCTCTGGCCCCGCTCCGACCTGCGGCTTTCAATGGTTCCTACCATGGCACTGCTGCGCGCGTTCATCCGTACGGCCCGGATGGCCAGGAACACTTCGCGCCTCGCGGTCGGGCTGCCCGCCGACGACGAGGTGCTGCTCGACGCCCCGGACGAGCGGCTCGGCCCGGCGCTCGTCGCCGCGGGCGGCGGCGACCACGCCCCCGCGGCCAAGCTGCTCGCCACCACCCGCGAGGCCGCCGAGTGGGAGAACCGCGACCGGTACGCACTGCGTCTGGCCTCCTTCGCGAGCTCCCGCGACGAGTGGCTCACGCTGTGGCAGGGAGACGCCCCGCACGACCCGGACGCGCTGCTGGTCAGGGCCGAGCTGGCGGTGCGCCGCGGCTGGGAGTCGCCGGCCCGCGCCGAGCTGCTGCGCCAGGTCGGCCCGCTGATCACCGCCGCCGCGGAGGGCGACCCGCGCGACCCGGTGCCCTGGCGGATCGCACTCGACCACGCCCGCGGCACCCACGCCGGACACACCGAGTTCGAGAAGCTGTGGGGCGAGGCGGTGCGCCGCTCCCCGCACCACTACGGCTGCCATGTCGCCGCCCTGAAGTACCTCTCCGCCGCCTGGTACGGCTCGCACCGCGAGTGCTTCGACTTCGCCGAGCGGGCCGCGCAGGACGCGCTGCCCAGCTCCCTCGTGCAGGCGCTGCCGGTGCGCGCCGCCTTCGCGTACCTGACCGAGGGCGGCGGGCCGGTCGTGGCACGCGAGCGCCTGGACTCCGCCGCCGACCTCGCCATCGCGCTCTCCGCGACGTACGGGGCCGCCGACCCGTGGCCCGCCGAGGTCCGCAACCTCCTCACGTACGTGCTGATCAGGCTGGAGCGCTGGGAGGACGCCCTGACGCAGCTGCACCGGATCGGGCCCTACGCCACCACGTTCCCCTGGGACCGGGTCTCCGACGACCCTCTCGGCCAGTTCCTGGAGCTGCGGGACGGAATCCGTCTGGAGGTCGCCGCGGGACGCCCGTTGCGCGCGGTACGGGCACCTGTACGACTCCCCGAGCACCCCTCGCCGCATCCACGGAGTGGGCGCGGCGGACGCGATCACTCCGACGACCATTAGGCTTGCCCGTCGTGACCACCGTCCGGCTCCCGCTCTTCCCCCTGAACTCGGTGCTGTACCCCGGGCTCGTGCTTCCTCTGAACGTGTTCGAGGCGCGCTACCGCGCCATGATGCGCGATCTGCTGAAGACCCCCGAGGACGAGCCGCGCCGGTTCGCCGTCATCGCCATCCGCGACGGCCACGAGGTCGCGCCGAGCGCGCCCGGCATGCCCGACCCGACGGCCGTACCCGAACGCGGGCCCTCGGCCGGCTTCGGCGACGACCCGGCCAAGGCCTTCCACGAGGTGGGCTGCGTCGCGGACGCGGCGACCGTCCGGGAGCGTGCCGACGGCAGCTTCGAGGTGCTGGCGACGGGGACCACGCGGGTACGCCTGGTGTCGGTCGACTCCTCCGGCGAGTACCTCGTGGCCGAGCTGGAGGAGCTGCCCGAGGACCCGGGTGAGGAGGCGGGCGCGCTCGCGGAGGGCGTGCTGCGGGCCTTTCGCCAGTACCAGAAGCGGCTGGCGGGCGCGCGGGAACGCTCGCTGTCCACGGGCGCGGACCTGCCGGACGAACCGTCCGTCGTCTCCTACCTCGTCGCGGCCGCAGTGATGCTCGACATCCCCGCGAAGCAGCGGCTGCTCCAGGCCCCGGACACGGCGGCGCGGCTGCGCGAGGAGCTGAAACTCCTGCGCGCGGAGACGGCCATCATCCGTAATCTGCCGTCGTTGCCCGCGTCGGAGCTGACGCGCGGCCCGACAAGCCTCAACTGAGGACACGTCTCATCCGAAGGCCGGTATGGCGAAGAAGTCGAAGAAGCAGCAGCAGTCCGGGGGCACCCCCGCGACGGTGGCCCTGACGGCGGCGGGCGTGGACTTCACGGTCCACGCCTACGAGCACGATCCCTCGCACCCGTCGTACGGCGAGGAGGCCGCGGAGGCGATGGGCGTCTCCCCGGACCGCGTCTTCAAGACCCTCGTCGCGGACGTCGACGGCTCCCTCGTGGTCGCCGTCGTCCCGGTGGCGGGCTCCCTCGACCTCAAGGCCCTCGCCACGGCGGTCGGCGGCAAGCGAGCCGCGATGGCGGACCCGGCCGCGGCCGAACGCACGACGGGCTACGTTCGCGGCGGCATCTCACCCCTGGGCCAGCGCAAGAAGCTCCCCACGGTCCTCGACGCCTCGGCCGGCGCCCACAGCACGATCTGTGTCTCGGCGGGCCGGCGCGGCCTCGAAGTCGAGCTGAGCCCCACCGACCTCACCGAGCTCACGGAAGCGGTGTCCGCCCCCGTCGCCCGTGCATGACCCCTCGACGAACCCCCGGTCCTCGGTTAAGCACGAGGGACATGTCGAAAAAAACCCGCAAGCGCAAGTGGCGCACAAAGAAGGGCCGCTCGAACCACGGAAGCAGGCCGGCATGAAGATGTTCAGCCCGTCCGGCGTTTGAGGACGAGCCCGTTCAGGGCGAAAGCAGGGGGAAAGGGGGCGCAGCCCCCATGACACGGGACGGGTAGGGGCGGAGGGGGCGAAAAACCCCTGCCGCCCCGCTGCCCCGCCGCGTCAGCCGACCGGCGGAGCCGGCGGCACAGGCGCCGCGTACGGCCCCTGCTGGTAGGGATCGGGATCCCGCGGCCCGAACAGGGCCGTGAGCCCGAGATGGACCAGCAGCCCTCCCACGGACCACGCCAGCAACGCCCCCTTCGCACCCAGCTTCAGCGGCGCGGAGAACGTCACCCCCTTGCCCACCTGCTTCGCGTGCGCGATCACGTTGTGCGAGGGCCCGAGCCAGATCCCCAGCCGCCAGGCGAGCAACGATCCGAGCAACCCGCCGACGGCCAGCGCGGCCACCAACGGCACGCCCCCACGCCGCCGTACCAGGAACACCACCGCTGCACTGACCGCCCCGAACGCGAGCGCCAGCAGAGTGAACGTTCCGTCGACCCCGATGGCCTGCTCGCCCTCGGTGTCCTTGAGGTAGACGACCCAGCTCTTGTCGACGACACCCCCGACCAGCGGCACATGCGGCGCCAGCCACCACCACAGCAGCCCGAGAAGCACCCCGCCGAGCGCCACGCCCACCGTGATCACGGCGGCCTCCCGCACTTCGGTCTTCATCCCGGGGCCGTCCTGTTCGTACGCGGTGGTCCCCGCTCCACCCCCGGCGGGCGGAGCCTGCCAGGCGTTGTGCGGAGGCTGGTCGTGCGGCGGCGGAGGCGGAGTCAGCGGTGCGGTCACCCTGCCATCGTGCCAGGCCCGTATGACGGCCGCGTCACCGGACGGCCGCCCGGCGGTACGCCCAGGTCGCCACGGCCAGTGAGGCGACCCCGACGCCCGCGCAGACACCGAGGTCGGCGAGGACGAAGGCCCAGTCGGGATGCGCGGAGAAGCTCCGGGCGAAGGCCTCGACGCCGTACGTGGAGGGCAGCAGATCACGCCCGTACTGCACGACCGTCGGCAGCCGGTCCGGCGGCAGCACCCCGAGCAGCAGCGCCGCCGACATTCCCAACTGCCCGAGCAGCGTGGCGAGTTCAGGGCGCGGCGCGAGCAGTCCGAGCGCTGCTCCGAGTCCGGCGAGCGCGGCGCCGGCGAGCGGGACGACCGCGGCGAGCACCCACAGATGGGCCAGCGGCAGTCCGAAGAGCACGCAGCCGAAGACGGCGGTGGCGACCGTCCCGGGCACGGTGAAGGAGGCGTACGCGCCGGCCGCGCCGAGCACGACCGCGGCGGGCGGCACCGGCAGCGTCGCGTAGTGGTCGAGCCCGCCGCTGGCCCGCAGCTGCCCGAAGTACTGCGCCAGCAGGTTCAGCGCGACGAAGGCGACGACCAGGACGGACGCTCCGGCGACCACGGCCCGCGCCTCGCCCCCGCCGTCCACCACCCCGCGCATCAGGATCATGATCCCGACGGACTGGAAGGTGGCGACGAACAGCAGCGGGATCCGCGCGACACGCGCCCGGGAGAGCTGTGCGCGGTACACCGCGGCGAGGGACGGCCACAGCCGGGCGCGCGGCCCGAGCTCGGCGGCGCCACCGGCCTCGCCGGCCGCGGCCGGCGCACTGCCCGCGCCCGGCAGAACCTCAGCGGATACGACACTCACGTCGAGCTGCTCTCCTTCGCTCCCGCAGCCGTCATGTTCCCAACGCCCTCGGCGCCTGTCACGTTCCGTACGGATACGGCGGCTCCCACGCTCATGCCTTGACCAGTCCCTGCGCGTTGCCGCCGAGCGCGAGGTAGACGTCCTCCAGGCTCGGGGTGGCCAGCGTGAAGTCGTCGAGGGCGGCGAAGGCGGCGCCTCCGGTGACGGTGGCGACGGCCGCGCGGGCCTCCTCGGGGGCCAGCCGCAGGGTCCAGCGGCGCCCGGACTCGACGGCGCGCTCCCGCAGCGCGGCGACCTCGGGCACGTCGAGCGGGGCGCGCTCGCGCCACACCAGTTCGACGCGCACCTCGCCCGCGACCTGCTCCTTGAGGCCGGCCGGGGTGTCGCAGGCGATGACACGGCCGTGGTCGAGGACGGCGACCCGGTCGAGGACGGTCTCCGCCTCGATGACGTTGTGGGTGACCAGCAGGACGGTGGTGCCGCGCTCGGCCCGCCGTCGGTCGACGGCGCCCCACACGGCCCGCCGCGCCACGGGATCCATGCCGGTGGTCGGCTCGTCGAGGACCAGCAGCGGCCGCTCCCCCACCAGCGCGGAGGCGAAACAGGCCAGCCGCCGCTGCCCGCCCGACAGCTTCTTCAGCGGCCGTCCCGCGATCGGTGTGAGGCCCAGCTCGTCGAGGACGGCGTCCCGCTCGGCGCGCGCCGCACGGAGGTCGAGCCCGCGCAGCCGCCCGGTTGTCTCGGCGGCCAGCGACACGGTCAGCTCGTCGAGTGCGGTGGACTCCTGGCCGAGGTAGGCGAGGATGCGCGCGGCCCGCTCGGGGTGGCGCACGATGTCGTGCCCGAGGATCTCCACGCTGCCGCGATCGGGCCGCATCAGCCCGGTCAGCTGCCGTACGAGACTCGACTTGCCGGCGCCGTTGGGTCCGAGCAGTCCGAAGATCTCACCGCGCCGGATGTCGAGGGACACCTCGTCGGTGGCCCGCACCTCGGGCGCCGGGGGCACTCCGCGCCGGCCTCGGAGGGCCGGATACGTCTTGGTGAGACCCCGCACCGCGCACACGACATCGCCCCTGTGCCCGTTCCGGACTGCCTGTGCGGTGCGCGTACTCACGAAGCACGAGGGTACGGGGTCCGATGCCCCGATATGAGCCCGGGCCCCCTCCCGGGGCCCCTACGACGCGTTCGCGAGGGCCTCACTCCCCCGCGGGTGCGTGCTCCGCCGCCGTACGGACATCGATCTCGCGCCAGAAACCGGCCCTGATCGCATAGCGGTCGTGTTCGTCGATCTGGTCGTCCTTGTGGGCGAGGAGGCCGAAGCGGGCGGCATAGCGCAGCAGCTCGCCGTCCACGCGGTGCGGGACGCGCGGGTACATCGTGGAGAGCTTCTGCAGCAGCGTCTGGTCGGTGAGCCGTTCCATCCAGCGCCGGGCGAAGACCTGTCCGACCTCGTAGGGATCGCCGCCGACCGTGGTGATGTCCTCCTCGCGGTCGGCCCAGCGCTGCTCGGCCGAGGTCAGCTGGGCGAGTGTCGGCATCGACGCGGCGTCCGCGGTCTCGGCGGCGGACCCGGGCCGCTCCACCCAGCCCTTGTCGGACGACCAGCGCAGCGTCGCGCTGGCGGGGTGCTGGGCCGGCTGGGCGCCGGGAGCGCGCAGGGCGGCCAGGTCCTTGGGGGTGGGGACGCCCTTGGGTGCGGCGGCCCGCTCCTCCCCGCCGTCCCGCGCCTCGGCGGCCACGCCGTGCTCCGCCTCCGGGACGGGCCGCTCGGCGGCCGCGGCCAGCGCGGAGTCGGGCAGTGGCGCGGAGAGGATCGCGGCGATCTCGGGCCGCGGCGCGGGCGGCGGCGCGCAGACCCCGCCGAGGTCCTTCGCGCGGACGGCCTTGGTGATCCAGGTCCGGTCGAGCACCCGCCGCTCGTCGGCCTCGGCGACGAGGTCCTCGGACTGGTTGTAGTCGCCGTCGGCGGCCTGTACGGCCCACAGGTGAACGGCGACCCCGTGCTCCTTGGCGGCCATCATGCCGGGCAGCAGATCCCCGTCGCCGGTCACCAGGACCACGTCGGAGCAGGCCCGGTTGCGCGCCAGCTCGGTGAGCTCGGCGTGCATCGCCGCGTCGACGCCCTTCTGCGCCCAGCGCCCGTCGCTACGGGTCAGGGCACCCAGGCGCACGGTCACACGTGGCATCACGCGCAGTCTGCGGTGTTCGGGCTGGGGTACGCGGTCGGGGGCGCCGTCGAACCAGTAGATGCGCAGCAGGGGGCGCTCCGTGTCGGACTCGGCGCGCTCGCGCAGGCCCTGGATGAGGGCGGCGTGGTCGACGGTGATCCGGGAGCGGGACGAATCCCCGGCAAGGAGACTGGCGGCAGCCCCGAGCAGATACCCGGCATCCACCAGGACGATGCAGCGGTCCACGCGATCCACCCTCTTTCCGGGAGGTTTGCTTCGGGCTTCCTTCGAGTCTGCCCGACGGCGCGGAGGTTAACGGCCCGAACTCGATCTTCGGCGTGGCGGATCGGAAGATCACTCTCCGACAGTGCTTATTACGCACGGTAATTATCCGAAATGCGCGACTTGTCGGGCTGTGTGAATCTGGTCCCGGCCCTGGCCCCTAGATCCCCCTCAGGAGGCAGATCACCATGGCCAAGAACAAGAACCGCAAGCAGGGCGGCCAGCAGGACCGCTCCTCGCAGGCCGAGCAGGCTCAGGAGCAGGCCCAGCGGTCCTCGACGGAGGCGCAGCAGTCGCCGATGTCGCAGGTCCAGGGCAGCCCGGCTGATGTTGCTCGTAAGCATCAGAAGCGCTTCGGCCACAACTGACGGCCGAACGCGGGCTGTTGAAGCCCAGGCATGAATGGGGGGCGTACCCGGCTGCGGGTACGCCCCCCATTTCTGTGTTTCTGTCGCTCTGTCGATCAGCCCGCCAGGCAGGACGGGCCCAGCAGTACCTTCAGGTCGCCGAAGAGCGCCGGGTCCGGCTTCACGCGGTGCCGGTCGAGCCGCAGCACCGTGGTCTTGCGCGGGCCCTGGAGCCTGATGCGGACCTCGCTCTCGCCCTTGTGGTGGCTGAGGATCTCGCCGAGCCGGCTGACCATGGGCGGGGTGACCTTCAGCGCCGGGATGGTCAGGATCACGGGCGCGTTGGTGCCCGCGTTCGACAGGTCCGGGACCTGGAGTTCCATCGCGACCAGGCGGGGCACGTCCTCGCGCTTGTCGAGGCGTCCCTTGACGAACACCACGGCGTCCTCGACGAGTTGGGTCGACACCAGCTGGTAGGTCGCCGGGAAGAACATGCACTCGAGGGAACCGGCGAGGTCCTCGACGGTCGCGATCGCCCAGGCGTTGCCCTGCTTGGTCATCTTGCGCTGCAGGCCCGAGATGATGCCGCCGATCGTGACGACCGCGCCGTCCGCGTGCTCACCTCCGGTGAGCTGGGAGATTCCCGCGTCCGCCTTGTCGGACAGGACGTGCTCCAGGCCGAAGAGCGGGTGGTCGGAGACGTACAGACCGAGCATCTCCCGCTCCTGGGCGAGCAGATAGGCCTTGTCCCACTCGTCGGTCGTGAACTCCACGTCGAGACCGAATCCCGGCTCGTCCGCGCCCTCGTCGCCCATCCCGCCGAAGAGGTCGAACTGCCCCTCGGCCTCCTTGCGCTTGACCTGCACCACGTTGTCGATCATCGGCTCGAACTGCGCGGTGAGGCCCTTGCGGGTGTGGCCCATCGTGTCGAACGCGCCCGCCTTGATCAGCGATTCCGTGGTCCGCTTGTTGCAGGCGACCGCCTCGACCTTGTCCAGGTAGTCCGGGAAGGAGGCGTACTTCCCCTTGGCCTTGCGGCTCTTGATGATCGACTCGACGACGTTCGTACCGACGTTGCGGACGGCGGAGAGACCGAAGAGGATCACGTCGTCGCCCTGGGCGGCGAAGTTCTGCTCCGACTCGTTGACGTTGGGCGGCAGCACCTTGATGCCCATGCGCCGGCACTCGTTCAGATAGACGGCCGACTTGTCCTTGTCGTCCTTGACCGAGGTGAGCAGCGCGGCCATGTACTCGGCGGGGTAGTTCGCCTTCAGGTAGCCGGTCCAGTACGAGACCAGGCCGTACGCGGCCGAGTGGGCCTTGTTGAAGGCGTAGCCGGCGAAGGGGACCAGCACGTCCCACAGGGCCTGGATCGCCTCGTCGCTGTAGCCGTTCTTCTTGGCTCCGGCCTGGAAGATGGTGAAGTTCTTCGCCAGTTCGTCGGGCTTCTTCTTGCCCATCACGCGGCGCAGGATGTCGGCCTCGCCGAGCGAGTACCCGGCGATGATCTGGGCGGCCTTCTGCACCTGCTCCTGGTAGACGATCAGGCCGTAGGTGACCGCGAGGACCTCCTGGAGGGGCTCCTCCAGCTCCTTGTGGATCGGCGTGATCTCCTGGCGGCCGTTCTTGCGCTCCGCGTAGTTGATGTGCGAGTTCATGCCCATCGGGCCCGGCCGGTAGAGGGCCGAGACGGCGGAGATGTCCTCGAAGTTGTCGGGCTGCATCTGGCGCAGCAGTGAACGCATCGGGCCGCCGTCGAACTGGAAAACGCCGAGGGTGTCGCCGCGGCAGAGCAGTTCGAAGGTCGTGGGGTCGTCCAGCGGGAGGGCGAGCATCTCCAGGTCGACGCCCTTGTTGGCCTTCACCATCTTGATGGCGTCGTCCATGATCGTGAGGTTGCGCAGGCCCAGGAAGTCCATCTTCAGCAGGCCCAGCGACTCGCACTGGGGGTAGTCCCACTGCGTGATGGTCACGCCGTCGGTGTGCCGCACCCAGATGGGGGCGTGGTCGACGATGGGTTCGCTGGACATGATCACGCCGGCCGCGTGCACACCCATCTGCCGGACCAGGCCCTCGACGCCCTTGGCGGTGTCGATGACCTTCTTCACGTCCGGTTCGTTCTCGTACATCGCCCGGATCTCGCCCGCCTCGTTGTAGCGCGGGTGCTTCGGGTCGGTGATGCCGGAGAGGTCGATGCCCTTGCCGAGGACGTCGGCGGGCATCGCCTTGGTGAGGCGGTCGCCCATCGCGTACGGGTAGCCCAGCACGCGCGCGGAGTCCTTGATGGCGTTCTTCGCCTTGATCTTGCCGTACGTGCCGATCATGGCCACCTTGTCGGCGCCGTACTTCTCGGTCACGTACCTGATCACCTCCACGCGCCTGCGCTCGTCGAAGTCGATGTCGACGTCGGGCATGGAGACGCGCTCGGGGTTGAGGAACCGCTCGAAGATCAGGCCGTGCGGGATGGGGTCGAGGTCGGTGATGCCCATGGCGTACGCGACGATCGAACCGGCCGCGGAGCCACGGCCCGGGCCCACCGCGATGCCCTGCTTCTTGGCCCACATGATGAAGTCGGCGACGACGAGGAAGTACCCCGGGAACCCCATCTGGATGATGACGTCCATCTCGTACTCGGCCTGCTTCTGGCGGTCGTCGGGGACGCCGCCGGGGAAGCGGCGCTCCATGCCGAGGCGGACCTCCTCCTGGAACCAGGTGACCTCGGTGTAGCCGTCGGGGATGTCGAACTTCGGCATGAGGTTCTTCGCCTCGAACATGCCGGAGGTGTCGATCTGCTCGGCCACCAGGAGCGTGTTGGCGCAGCCCTCCTGCCAGGCGTCCGAGGAGTCGACGGCGTACATCTCGTCCGTGGACTTCAGGTAGTAGCCGGTGCCGTCGAAGCGGAAACGGTCCGGGTCGGAGAGGTTCTTGCCGGTCTGGATGCACAGCAGCGCGTCGTGGGCGGTCGCCTCGTTCGCGTACGTGTAGTGCGAGTCGTTCGTCACCAGCGGCGGGATGCCGAGCTTCTTGCCGATGTCGAGGAGGCCGTCGCGCACGCGGCGCTCGATCTCGATGCCGTGGTCCATCAGCTCCAGGAAGTAGCGGTCCTTGCCGAAGATGTCCTGGTACTCGGCGGCCGCCTTCAGTGCCTCGTCGTACTGGCCGAGACGCAGCCGGGTCTGCAGCTCACCGGAGGGGCAGCCGGTCGACGCGATGAGCCCCTCGGACCACTGGGAGATCGTCTCCTTGTCCATGCGGGGCCACTTCTGCAGCCAGCCCTCGGCGTACGCGTCCGAGGAGAGCTTGAAGAGGTTGTGCAGGCCCGTCCGGTTCGCCGCCCAGATCGTCTTGTGCGTGTAACCACCCGAACCGGACACGTCGTCGCGCTTCTGGTGCGGCTGGCCCCACTGGATCTTGCGCTTGTTGCGCCGGGACTCCGGGGCGACGTACGCCTCGATGCCGATGATCGGCGTGACGCCCGCCTTCTTCGCCGTGTGGAAGAAGTCGTACGCCCCGTGGAGGTTGCCATGGTCGCTCATGGCGATGTGGGTCATGCCCATCTCGTTGCAGGCGTTGAACATGTCCTTGAGCCGCGCGGCACCGTCCAGCAGCGAGTACTGGGTGTGGACGTGCAGGTGCGTGAACGGCGGCTTCGACACGGTTGTGGCCTCCAAGGAGAACGGCGGACGACAGGCTGCGGACAGTCTGGGGGGACAGCGTCGAAGTCTATGACGCGGGACTGACACTCCGCGGGCGCTCACCCGTACCTTCATGCGGGTACTCGGGCACTCCCGGGTACTTTCGTCCGTTGGAAGTGGACGGACCACCTGTCCACAACCGGCGGATCTCCCGTCCCACACATCAAGCACCACCTGCACCAGGAGGCACCCAGCGATGTCGGTCCCGCAGCTCAACGACGAGCAACGCGGCGAGCAGATCCTCGCCGTCTTCGACACCGCCTTCGGCGCGCTCCTGGCCGCCGACCCGGCCGCGTTCCGCGTGAAGTTCCGCAAGATGGCGGCCTCCGCCTTCGCGTTCTACCGGGGCACGGCGGGCCTCTTCTACCACGACCTGGACGCCGAGAAGCGCGGCGGCCCGTACCTGGACGAGCGCACCTCGCGCGTGTGGATCCACGGCGACCTGCACGCCGAGAACTTCGGCACGTACATGGACGCGAACGGCCGCCTGATCTTCAATGTGAACGACTTCGACGAGGCCTACGTCGGCCCGTTCACCTGGGATCTCAAGCGCTTCGCGGCCTCCGTCGCCCTGCTCGGGTACGCGAAGGCACTCGGCGACGAGCAGATCACCGACCTGGTGCGCACCTACGCGGCCGCCTACCGCGAGCGCATCCACGCCCTCGCCACCGGCGCCAAGAGCGACGAGGTGCCGCCCTTCACGCTGGACACGGCCGACGGCCCGCTGCTGGACGCGCTGCGCGACGCCCGCTCGCTGACCCGTTTCGGAC
Source organism: Streptomyces sp. SAS_270 (assembly GCF_052543295.1). NCBI lineage: Bacteria > Bacillati > Actinomycetota > Actinomycetes > Kitasatosporales > Streptomycetaceae > Streptomyces > Streptomyces sp. SAS_270. The sequence continues at coordinate 4,307 of NZ_JBMNDS010000115.1, read as the reverse complement.
TGCTCGACTCGATGACCGAGATCCGTGACTTCGAGCGGCGTTTCGCGGCGGGCGGCGGCTCCATCGAGCTCGACGCGGCCACGCGCTACAAGGTGCTGGCAGCCTTCGACGGCTACCTGGAGACACTTCCGGAGGCCTCTCTGGCCCGCCCGGACTCGTACCGGGTGAAGGACGTCGTGGGCCGTCGCGGCATCGGCATCGGCTCGGCGGGCCTGCCCTCGTACAACATCCTTCTGGAGGGCAACAGCGACGCCCTGGAGAACGATGTGGTGATCTACATCAAGCAGGCCCAGACACCGGCCGTCTCCCGGCACATCACGGACTCCTCGATCCGCGAGTACTTCCAGCACGAGGGCCACCGCACCGTCATCTCCCAGCGCGCCCTGCAGGCGCACGCCGACCCGTGGCTCGGCTGGACCGAGCTGGACGGCGCGGGCCAGCTGGTCGCCGAGGTCTCCCCGTACGCTGTGGACCTCGACTGGGGCGACATCGACGACCCGGAGGAGATCGCGGCGGTCGTCGCGGACCTCGGCCGGGCCACCGCCACGATGCACGCGGCGGCGGACGACGAGAGCGGTCACTCGGAGCTGGTGCCGTTCTCCACGGAGCGGGCCATCGACGCGGCGATCGCCGCCGACGAGGAGGGCTTCGCGGGCCTCCTGGTGGACTTCGCCCACAGCTACGGAGCACGCGCGCGGGGGGACCACCAGATCTTCGTGGACCTCTTCCGCAACGGCCGGATCCCCGGCCTGTAGGGATCACGACGCCCCGACGACGCTCCCGTAACTCATAGGAACCTTTTAGGGGGCTCTTACGGGAGCTCGTGGGACACTCTCCAGCGCCATGGACATATCCGGAACCCAGCTCAGAGCCGTACGCGCGGCCCTGTTCACGGCAGTCGTCGTGACGCTCTCCACCGCGTCGCACGTCCTGCTGTCCCGGGTCCCGCTGCCGCTGGCCACCGTGGCCGCGATCGCGGGCGCCGTCTTCGTCCTCGCGTATGTGCTGGCGGGCCGCGAGCGCGGTTTCGGCGCGATCGCGGCCCTGCTGATCCCGCTGGAGCTGGCCGCCGACACGGTGTTCACCACGGGCCAGCACGTCTGCTACGGCAGGGCGGGCGGCCCCGTGGCGGGCCCGCTGCGCTCCGTCGGCTTCGACCTGCTGTGCGGCGGCGGCAGCGTGGGCACCCCGCTGGCCCGTGTCACCGGCGCCGGGCCCGAGCGCGCGGCGGCCCTGCTCGCGCACGCCGACCCGGCCGCCGCCTGGCTGCTGCTCACCGCGCACATCGGCGTCGGCCTCCTCGCCGCCGCCTGGCTGCGGCGCGGCGAGCGGGCCCTGGAGCAGTTGCTGCGCGCGGCGGCCACGGCCGCCTTCCGGCCGTTGCTCCTCGCCGTCGCCGCGGTGACGGTGGAGCTCACGCCGGTACGCCGGCCGCCCCGCCCGGCACACCGGATCGCCGCCATCCGCACGCGCCTCTTCGCCCACTCCATGGGACGACGTGGACCGCCGTGCTCAGTCGCCTTCGCCTGAGCAACTGCAGTCCCCCATACGTATTCCGCGTACAGCATGTGCGCGTCCCACATGGAGATCACCAATATGAGCAAGCGGAACAGCCAGGCGTCCAAGTCGGCGGCACGTGAGCGGCTGCGCGTCGAGCGCGAGCGCCAGGCCAAACGGGACAAGGCCAAGCGGCAGGTCATCGTCGCCGGCTCCATCGTCGGCGTCCTCGCGATAGCCGGCGGCATCGGCTACGCGGTCGTGCAGAACAACAAGCCCGCCTACTGGGAAGCCGCCAAGAAGGACAAGCTCGTCAAACCGGCCAACACCAGCGGCGCCAACGGCACGACCGTCGTCGTCGGCAAGAGCACCGCCAAGAAGACGCTGAAGCTGTACGAGGACTCGCGCTGCCCGATCTGCGCCCAGTTCGAGCAGACCGTGGGCCCGACCCTGAAGAAGGACCTCGACGCCGGCAAGTTCAAGATCCAGTACATCGGCGCCACGTTCATCGACAACCACGACAACGGCGAGGGCTCCAAAAACGCGCTCAGCGCCCTCGGTGCCGCCCTGAACGTGAGCCCCGAAGCCTTCCTGGAGTACAAGACCGCGCTCTACTCGACGAAGTACCACCCCGAGGAGACCGACGACAAGTTCAAGGACGACGCCTACCTGATCAAGGTCGCGAACACGGTGGACGCCCTGAAGAACAACAAGGCGTTCCAGAAGGCCGTGAAGGACGGCACCTACGACAGGTGGGCCCTGGACATGTCGAAGACGTTCGACGACAACAAGGACGGGGTCGACGCCACCCCGAGCCTCGTCATGGACGGCAAGCAGCTCACCGGGTCCAACGGCAAGAACGCGCCGCTGACCGTCGCCGACTACACGACGGCGATCGACGCGGCGCTCAAGGCCTGACGACCGAGCCCGAGGACTGACGACCGGCTCAAGGGCGGATCCGACCAGAAGCCGAAGAGCGGGCGAACTTTTACGAGTTCGCCCGCTCCCGGCCTGTACTGATCGGTAACCTGACCGCTCGTGACCAGTCGATACAGATCTTCCGAGCCGCAAGATCCTCCGGGCGCCGCCAACTCCCGCGCTCCCCGCCGCCGTACGGTCGTCAAGGCCGCGGCCGTCACCGCCGTCCTCGCCGCGCCGCTCGCCGCCGCACTGCCGGCCCGCGCCGCCGAGGCACCCGCCTTCCTGCACGGTGTCGCCTCCGGTGACCCGCTGCCCAACGGCATCCTGCTGTGGACCCGGGTGACGCCCACTTCGGAGGCGACACCCGGCTCCGGGCTCGGCCCCGACACCGAGGTGAGCTGGACCGTCGCCAAGGACAAGGCGTTCACCAACGTCGTCGCCAAGGGCTCCACCACCGCGTCGGCCGCCTCCGACCACACGGTCAAGGCGGACATCCGCGGCCTGGAACCGGCCACCGACTACTGGTTCCGCTTCTCCGCGGGCGGCACCGACTCCCCCGTGGCCCGCACCCGCACCACTCCCGCGGCGGACGCGAGCGTCATGGGCCTGCGCTTCGGCGTGGTCTCCTGCGCCAACTGGGAGGCCGGCTACTTCTCCCCGTACCGCCATCTCGCCGCGCGCGGCGACCTGGACGCCTGGCTGCACCTGGGCGACTACATCTACGAGTACAAGTCCGGCGAGTACGCGGCCCGCGGCAAGGTCGTCCGGCCGCACGCACCGGCGAACGAGATCATCACCCTCGCCGACTACCGCACCCGGCACGGCCGTTACAAGACCGACCCCGACCTCCAGTCGCTGCACCACAAGGTGCCGGTCATCGCGATCTGGGACGACCACGAGTTCGCCGACAACGCCTGGTCGGGCGGCGCGGTCAACCACACCGAGGGCGCCGAAGGCGCCTGGTCCGCCCGCCAGTCGGCCGCCAAGCAGGCCTACTTCGAGTGGATGCCGGTCCGCCCGGCGATCGAGGGCACCACCTACCGCCGGCTGCGCTTCGGCAAGCTCGCCGACCTCTCGCTGCTCGACCTGCGGTCGTTCCGCTCGCAGCAGGCCTCCACGGCGAGCGGCTCGGTGGACGACCCGGACCGTACGCTCACGGGCCGGGCGCAGCTCGACTGGCTGAAGGCGGGGCTGAAGGCCTCGGACACCACCTGGCGGCTGGTCGGCAACTCGGTGATGATCTCGCCGTTCGCCATCGGCGAGCTGTCCGCCGACCTCTTCAAGCCGCTCGCCAAGCTGCTGGGGCTGCCGCAGGAGGGCATCGCCCTCAACACCGACCAGTGGGACGGCTACACGGACGACCGCCGCGAACTGCTCGCGCACCTGCGCACCAACGCGATCCGCAACACGGTCTTCCTGACCGGCGACATACATATGGCATGGGCCAACGACGTGCCGGTGGACGCCGGCACGTATCCGCTGTCCGCCTCCGCCGCCACGGAGTTCGTCGTCACCTCGGTCACCTCCGACAACCTCGACGACATCGTCAAGGTCCCCGAGGGCACCGTCTCCGCGATCGCCTCGCCGATCATCCGGGCCGCCAACCGGCACGTCCACTGGGTCGACACCGACCGGCACGGCTACGGCGTCCTGGATGTCACGGCCGACCGCGCGCAGATGGACTACTACGTGCTCTCCGACCGCACGGACCCGAACGCGACCTCGTCCTGGGCCCGTTCGTACCGCACGCGCAGCGGCACGCAGAAGGCCGAGCGCACCTACGACCCGGTCTAGGGGGTGTTTTGAAAGTCCCGCACAGCACCCGCGGCGCCCGGCACGCACCCTCGCCGCACCGGCCGAAGTCCCAAGTACGTCCAGTACGAGGGCCT
>NZ_JBMNDS010000114.1:0-27336 GCF_052543295.1 Streptomyces sp. SAS_270 | reverse complement strand
GCGGCCCCGGGCTCACCCGGGACCCCCCCGCCCCCGTACCTTCCTCAGGGCGCTTCGCCCGGCATCTTCCCCGGCGCCGGTGCGGCCGCGCTGTCGTCCATGGCGCTGCCTCCGCCGGGCCGCTCGCCCGGCATCAGGCCGGAGGATCCTCCCTCACCCGGCATCAGACCCGAACCTGAGTCCTCGCCCGGCATCGGAATCCTCGCCGACTGCGCTTCGGCAGGGGACGCGGACGGCGGCGCGGTGCCCGCCTCCGGTGGAGTCGATTCCTGGACGAGTGCGGTGAGCGTCGCCGGGGCGTCGGACGGGACCGCCGCGACGGCCACCTTGCGCACACCGGGGTCCGAGTCGGTCACCAGGTCACTGAGCAGGCCTGCGGCGGACGCCGTCGGCAGGTTCACCGCAGCCGAGGCCGCCGCCACACGCAGCGACGGCTCATCGCTCTGCGCCGCGGTCGCGACCACCTCCTTGCCCGTGTCCCCCTCCAGGAGACTGGCCGCGTACGCCGCCTTCGCCGCGAGCAGCACGTCGTCGCCGCCGACCAGCGCGCGCAGGTGGGGCAGACTCGCGGAGCCCAGCCGTGCGGCGGCCGCGTAGTTCGGCTCCTCGGGATCGAGGGCCTTGCGTACATCACGCATCGATACGCTCATCGCCGCCTCCTAAATGTCCTGGCTGAGCGAGCTGTCGAGCATGGTCTTGACTTCGTCGGATACCAGGTCGGGGGGCGGGTTGGTGATGTTCGCCGTCCCGTTTCCCGTCATGAGCCGGTCGTTGTCGTTGACGTGCCTGAGGCCCAGGACGTGTCCGATCTCGTGGCCCAGGGTCCATTGTGTCGCGCCCTGCGCCACCACGGCGCCGGGGCGCCCGGCCGGATGGGCCGCGCACCCGTTGAAGGGCGGAACGGTCGACCGTACGAAGTAGGCGACGACGTCGTTCGCACCCACGTTGTTGCGGTTGCCGAAGAGCTGGTCCTGCTCGGCGGTCGTCTGCCCGACAACGCACTGGCCCACATCGACGTCGTTGAGCGTGGGCAGGTTCAGGTTCTCGGTCGACGCCAGCTGCACCGCGATGCCGGCGGTCGCGTACACCTCGCGCATCCGCTGCACGGCGTCGGCCACGGACACGTTCGGTGTGGTGAGGACCTTGGCGTGCAGTCGCACTGTGGGGACCTGCGTCCACCACTTGTGCCACATCGCGCTGTCGGTACCCGCGACGAACGTGTCGATCCGGTTCGGTCCCCACGATACGGCTGCGGGGGCGCCGGTGAGGACGCCGCCGAGGCTCTCCCAGCCGGACCAGCCGTTCTGGAACCACTTGTGCCACATCGCAGCATCCGTACCGGCGACGAACACGTCGAGTCGTCCGGTGCTCCAACTGGCCACCGCCGGCGCGGAGGTGAGGACGCCGCCGAGGCTCTCCCAGTTCGACCAGCCGTTCTGGAACCACTTGTGCCACAGCGCCGAGTCGGTGCCCGCGCCGAAGACGTCGATACGGCCATTGCCCCAGGACACGGCCGCGGGAGCGCTGGTGAGGACGCCGCCGAGGCTCTCCCAGCCGGACCAGCCGTTCTGGAACCACTTGTGCCACAGTGCCGAGTCCGTACCCCGCACGAAGACGTCGAGCCGCCCGTTGCTCCAACTCGCCACCGCCGGACCGCTGGTGAGCACCCCGCCGAGGCTCTCCCAGCCGGACCAGCCGTTCTCGAACCACTTGTGCCACAGCGCCGAATCCGTACCCCGCACGAAGACGTCGATGCGGCCGTTGCTCCAGGACACGGCGGCCGGTTCCGAGGTGAGGACGCCGCCGAGGCTCTCCCAGCCGGACCAGCCGTTCTGGAACCACTTGTGCCACAGCGCCGAGTCCGTACCCCGTACGAACGTATCCAGCCGCCCCGAAGTCCAGGACGAGACGGCGGGGCCGCTCGTCAGGGTTCCCCCAAGGCTTTCCCACCCCAACCAGGTCACGGCATTCTCCCTCCCTCCGCGGGCCACTCCGCAGAAGAAGCCATGACGCTACTCGTCCCATTTCCGACAGAAGCCCGCTAAATCCAGCCAGAACTACGGTGCAAACAGGGGTCAGCTGTGGCATAGGGGGCCATTGCTCGACATGCCCTCGGCACGGCAAGAGACCGGCCCCGGCTGCCACATGGGACCGAGGCGCACTCCCGCATTCGCCACCCGTGCCCAACAGGGCGACGAGAGCCCCGACGCCTGTCTCGGCCACGCCGGGCGCCAGTCTTCGGCCTCGTGGTCCTCCATCGCGTCGGGGTTGCGGAAGGGACACAGTTCCTGTCCGCGGCTGCTGGACTTGATGGTGAACAGGTGAGTGCCTGTTCCAGAATCAGCCCATGACATGAGGGGCTGGGTGGCCCTGGTGGTTCGACCAAGGGGTTGTTTTCGACAGTGTTCGGGGCGAGTTCGGGGTCTGGACCACGTAGGTCGACCTAGCGGTAGCGTGATCGTCATGGGGACTGACGACGAGGCACTGGTCGGCGGCATGGCGAACGCGGGGACAGTATTCCGCCGCGGTGCTCTGGTGGAGCGTCCAGCGCCGCGCAACGCACCCGCCCTGCACACCTATCTCGTTGCACTGAAGGAGCACGGTTTCGACGCGGCGCCAACCCCTGTCGGCCTCACCGAGGACGGCCGTGAGCAGCTGACCTTCATCGTCGGTGACGTGGCTCTGCCGCCGTTCCGTGGCTGGGTGATGACGACAGCCGCTCTGGAGTCGGTGGGGCGCTTGCTGAGGCGCTTGCATGAGACGAGCGGTGTGGTTGGGGTTGGCTCCCGTGCCGGGTGGCCCGGGGACCTGGCCGACCCGGAGGGTGGAACGATGCTGTGCCACAACGACGTGTGCCCGGAAAACGTCGTCTTCCGCGACGGCCGTGCCAGTGCCTTGATCGATTTCGACCTCGCGGCCCCGGGGCGTCCCCTCTGGGACATCGCCATGACCGCCCGCTACTGGGTGCCGATGCTCGATCCCGTCTCCGCGGCCGGTCTCTATCCCGAGGGGCTGGATGCGCACGCCCGGCTGCGGATCCTTGCCGACAGTTACGGCCTCTCCCGGCAGGACCGCGCCGAGTTGCCTGGCGTTGTGGAGCAGGCCACCGACGTCTGCCGAGCCTTCGTCGGCCGCCGTGTGGCTGAGGGCGACCCTGCCTATGTCCAGGCGCTGGCCGAGCGTGGTGGATGGGAACGCTGGGACCGGCTGCAGGCCTGGCTGGCGGATAGCCGTGAGACGTTCACGGCCGCCCTGCTGAACTGACCGACTGAACTGACCGACCCAGGCGTTCAAGGGGCTTCCGGCACGACGTAGCTGTGAGCCATGTCGCGGCGTTCGGCGGGTCGGGCGTTTCGGCGAAGCGGACCGTCGGGTCACCAGGGTGATGGCCGCCGGCGTTCGCAGTCTCGACGATTGATCTGCACGTTGTAGAGCTCGTCCGCCCCTGTGGGATCGGGGTCGATGCTGCTCGAGACGTACCGCTTCAACCGTCAGTCCTCGGATTCGGCATAACCCAATGGCCCCACCGTCGACGCTTCCGTAGGGTTCGCGGGTTGTCGTGACGGAGAGGCGGATCGGAACGTGGCACGCAGGGCAGTGACGCGGGACCAGTTGACGGGTGCAGCGCGGGCCGCGCTGGGCGGCGGGCGGCGGCTGGAGGCGGTCGAGCGGGTCGCGGGCGGCAGCAAGAAGGGTGTGTACCGCCTGGTGATGGACGACGCGACGACGGCGATCGCCTACCTATGGGACGGCGCCGAGAACTACTGGCCGGCGGCCGAGGGCGACGACGACCTCACCGACCCGTTCTCGCCCGGCCTCGGGCTCGATCTGTTCCAGGCCGCGCACGAGCGGCTGGACGCGCTCGGCGTTCGCGTTCCAGCGATCCGTCTCGTCGATCGCGACGGGACGCATTGCCCAGCCGACCTTGCGATCGTCGAGGACCTTCGGGGGGAGAGCTTGGAGGAGTTGCTCACGCGGGATCCAGCCGCTGCGGCTCCGGTTATGGTCCGGCTCGCGGAGTCGCTGGAGGCAATGCGGCGTCACCGCGCACCGGCGTACGGCAAAGTGGCGGTGGTCGACGGAGGAGGGACCTCGCGCGGCTCGTCGTGCGAGGGGGTGGTTCTCGACCGTGCGCTGCGGGACCTTGCCGAGGCGGCCTCGCGCGATTCGCGGATTGCGGGCGCCCGCGACCGGCTGGAGGAGCGGCTGCTGATCCTGGCGGCGGCGGTGCAGCCACGCGCGGAGTACGCGGTCGTGCACGGCGAACTGGGGCCCGACCATGTGCTTGTGGACGAGGACGGGAACCCCGTGGCGATCGACATCGAGGGATTGATGTACTTCGATGTCGAGTGGGAGCACGTGTTTCTGCGAATCCGCTTGCAGGACGCCTACCAGCCGCTGAGGGTGGACGGCTTGGATGAGGACCGGCTCGCGCTCTACATGCTCGCGCAGCGTTTGTCTCTGACGGCGGGTCCGTTGCGGCTGCTCGACGGCGACTTCCCTGACCGGGCGTTCATGGCAGGCATTGCCGAGTACAACCTGAAGCAGGCACTGGAACTGGTCCACGCCTGAACTCTCGGGTGTCTCAATCTGTTCGGCAAATAGCAGCAGGTGAGGCTGGTTTGAGTCTCTAGGTCGGTGGCAAGGCGAGGTTGTAGATGCCGTTGCCCCGGGACAGTCTCATTCTCGAGTCGCCTGAGTACGGCCCAGGGGATGACCACCGCTGACCGGTTGCCGGCCAGTTCGCGAAGTGCGACGTTCTCTGCAAGAAGTGCAGCGCTGGCAGTGGCCGCGGCGCCGACTTCGGGCGATCTGGACGCGGAGACCGTACAGGTCACCGACCGCTACGACACCGCTCGCGCGATGGCCCTGGACCGCATTCGCCCGACGCTGACCACGCGCTCGGCTGAGGACGTCGATCTGCGCTGGCAGACGTGTTCTTGCGCAGGTTCGATCTGGAGCGCTCCTGCCGGATGGTCAAGTAAGCGCTGGGCTGGTCCCATCCGAAGTTCGCAGGCCCGAGGCGACGGACCGGGGGGACCTGGCTGATCGTCGCCGCCCAGACCCAACTCCGCCTGGCCCGGCCCCTGGTCGCCGAACTTCGCCGTCCGTGGGAGAAGCCGGCGAACCCGGGCCGGCTCACCCTCGCCCGGGTCCGCCGGGGGTTCAGGAACCTCCGCCCGAACCTGCACTGTCCGGCCCGTGCGCCAAAACCCAACCGGCCCGGCCCCGGCAGGCCGCTCGGCTCGCAAAACCGCCGCCCCGTCACCCGCTTCGACGTCGACAAGACCACCAGAAGTCCCGAAAACACCACCGAGCGCAACCAGCTCAGACGCTGAACAGGGCTTCAGAAGGGAACGGCCAGCCCGGCTTCTCGCAACCCAAGCAATGCCCTGCCCATGCACTCGGCGGCCGAGGCCCCATCAGCCCTCATCCCACCATCCAGGGGTCCACCAGAGGCTGCGAAGGTCCACGCCGGCCGACCGTCACGCATCCGCTCCGCGTCGACCCGGATCATGGCACCTACACCCTGCTCGCCGAGCCATTCCAGGATGAGCATCGTCGCGTCCTCGACTCCGCTGTCCGGATCCACCTTGGGCCGTCGCCCCATTCCCTTAGCCATGGCCACAACCCTACTCAGGGGCCGGATTGGCCTTGTCGCACGCTTTCAGGCGGCTCAGACCATGAAGAACAAGCTCAGAACCTGTCTGTGACGTGCTCGTGCGCAATCATCGGTCGGTAGCCAATCCACCGCCGAGGCGGCCAGGGCACCAAGTCGGCTTTTGGAGGAGTCCGTGAGCAACAGGTCGACAGACGATACGTCCGCCGCCCTCACTGTCAGGTCGCTGGACAAGGACACGTGGCCCGCATTCGCTCGACTGGTCGAGGCGAACAACGGCGTGTGGGGTGGCTGTTGGTGCATGGCCTTCCATGTCAAAGTCGAGAAGGGGCGCGCCCCCCGGCAGAACCGTGCGGAGAAGGAGCAACGCGTCCTCGCGGGTCACGCCCACGCCGCGCTCGTCTTCGGTGGCGATGAGTGCCTGGGTTGGTGCCAATTCGGCTCCGCTGCCGAGCTGCCGGAGATCAAGAGCAAGCGGAGGTACGAGAAGGAGCTGGTGACGGTGCCGGACTGGCGCATCACCTGCTTCTTCACTGGGAAGGGGCTGCGCAAGCGCGGCGTTGCCCATGCCGCGCTCGGTGGGGCGCTGGCCGAGATCGCCCGCAGCGGCGGCGGCACGGTCGAGGGCTATCCCGAGGAGACCGATGACCGTTCGGTGTCGGGCTCCTTCCTGCACACAGGCCCGATGACTGTGTTCGAGAACCACGGGTTCACGCGCATCCGGCCGATCTCGCCGCATCGCTGGGTGGTCACCCGCAGCGTCGCCCCGGCCTGAGCTTGTCCTTATCTACCGGTCTCGAACGGACCTGTTCATGGTCTGGCTGAAGTTCACGCCATCAAGGCCGGACGGTGAAGCGTCTTCGGTGGTGCCGGGTCCCGAGGCCGAGCCGGCTCCTAGGATCCGGATGACCCGCGGATCGAGATGCTGGTGTCCACGCTGGCCGACAAGCTGCTCACCAACCGCGAGCTGCTGGCGATGCCTGCCGGGTTTCGGCACCAGTCCGACGCCATCGCCGCAGCTTCCTGCTGGAGGACTGGATCCGCCAGGCCGAACGAACCGCGCCGCCATCGACCAAGAGCTCGCAAGGTTCCTGCGCCAGGACCTCGCCGCGGTGCCGGCCGGCCTGACTCTGGACCACAGACCTGGCAGGGTCGAGGGGCACGTCAACAGGCTCAAGACCCTAAAGCGGCAGATGTTCAACCGGGCCGGACTCCCACTGCTACGCAAGCGGGTCCCCCTCGCATGACGGCGTCAAGGAAGCAGCTGTTCGCTGCTTGTCAGCGGCATCGTCTACCGTTCCAGCGCATGGGCTACGACCTTCACATCACTCGCCGTGACGACTGGTGGGACGAAGAGGGACCAGAGATCACCACAGCGGAATGGGCGGCCGTGGTGGAGGCGGATCCGGCCCTCGAGATGGTTCCGCCGCCGCCGGGCTGGAACGAACCACCGCAGTGGAGCGCCGAGATGATCACGCACCCGCCCGAGAATCGAATGGGCACTGCAATGCACTGGGACTCCGGCGAGATCAGAGCCAAGAACCCCAGTGACATCTTGATCGGCAAGATGCGCCAGGTCGCAGTCGCATTGAAGGCCCGGGTACAGGGTGACGACGGCGAGTTCTACGGCGGGTGAGATCAGATCAGGATCACACGCTGTCACCACTCCACAAGAATCTTGCCCGAAGCCCGAACCCTGAAAGCCGCCACCCCGTGCTCGGCGGTGATCCCATACCTGCTCGGTGGATTTCCCACTCATACAACAACCGACCTGCGGACGGACACCACAAGGGAGGACACGCCGGCGGGCCCGCCTTCCTCGGAGGGTGCGGGCCTGCGAGAACTCAGGGCCGATGCCGCACGAAGTAGGCATAGGCGAACCCCTCGCCCGTGCGCGGCGCCCGGGTCCAGGATCGGGTGGTGAAAGTGGGGAGCCTGCCTTGGGTCAGCGCGAAGCGGGGGAGGGAGAGTCCGAGTTCGGAGTGCAGGGCATCCAACACGCGTAGTTCGCAGTCCTTTTCAGAGTCCTCCGGGCGGAACAGCCGTGCGGGATCCAGGGCCTCGGGTATCGCGCCGAAACGCTGGATCGTTGAACCCCGCACGGTGAACGCGTAGAGCTCCTCGCCCCGTTCGGCCACCGAGAGGTGGAACGCGGCCGGGTGGTCACCGGGAGACGAACGCCTCGGGTCACGCCACACCACCACCGCGCGGCCGGACAAAGAGGCGGCCGAAGCGGGGGACTGGAACAGCCTGTTCAAGTGATGGTCAGAGTGACCGTCGAAGGCGAAGGCCCACGCTTCGGAGGCGCGGCCGACAGCAACCACAGCCCGGTCCTCCCAGAGTTCCACGCCCTCCCGCTCGTGGGGCTTGGGTGCCCGCAACGAGGCCATGCGCGGATCCGTGGGCGCGCTCAGCTCGGCGCCTTCCTCGCCGATCAAGGCGGGCAGGCGATCGGGGTCGGCCCCCTCGACCCAGACACAGCGGTATCCGTCGTGCGGCTGCCGGTTCGCCGCAGGCTCCGTCAGCCAGGCGAGGCCCGGCGGGTCGAGATCGGGCCCCGGCTCGGGAGCGGGCCCCGTCTCTCCGGCCCGCGGGGTCGCGAGGATCTCCCGTCCACGCTCGGGGGTGATCAGCGGGCCGAGGACCGGATCGGCGAGCAGGCCGATCGGGGCGATCAGCAAGGGCCCGGGTGCCTCCCACAGCGGGAGCGCGTCCCGCAGCGCCCGCCACGCCGCGTCGGTCTCCCCCCAGTGGGCCAACTCCCGGGCCTCGGCGACGGCCCGGCCCCATGGACCGGGAGGCGCGTAGCGATGGGTGCCGTCCCGCATCGCGCTCAGTACGTCCTCGACGGTCTTCCGGGTGGCCCCGCGGGCGGTCATCATCCCGAGCCAGTGGTCGTCCCCGCCCAACCGCCATTCGCCGCGTGCCGGCCCCATGGCCTCCACGGGCAGAATCTCGGGTACGTAGCGCGGGTCGGCCACCAGGTTGGCGTATCCATGGGAGCTGCGCGGGGCCTGCAGATGCCGGAGCTGATTCAGCAGGACGGCGCTCTGTGGGCGTCCGAAGGACCGTGCCTCCTCCAGCAGGGGCAGGGCCTCCTCGTACTGCCCGCGCAGGGCGAGCAGGCGGGCCTCCTCCACCCGGGCGTCCTGGGCGCGCGTGGTCGCGTTCTCGAAGTCGGGTCTCTCCACCCGGTCGGCGTGGAAGCCGCGGTACATGGCCTCCATATACGCGCGAAACGACGGGTAACGGTCAGGAAATTCACCGCTCCAGCCCTTGTAGACGTAGAGAGCCCACTCGCCGACCTGGTCGCTGTCGCCCGGGTCTAGCAGGGCGTACGACATGTCCGAGTCCGTCTCCAGCCGCAGCGCCCGTCGCCACATTCCGGCCAGCAGGACGTCCTCTTCGCGCGGGTTGTCGCCCAGGTTCTGCTCGTACAGCGGGGTCATGTCGTACGGGTCCTGGAACCAGTCGATGTCCGCGGCGCCGCCGAGCTGATAGACCCCGGCTGTCTGGTCCACGTGCCACCCGTCGCTCACGGCCAGGAACTTCCGGTACGAGGGCGGAAGCCGCCGCCCCAGCCGCTCCTCGGCCGCGGTGATCGCCTCCTCGCGCGCCCCGGACCCGCCCAGAGAGACAGCTATCTGCCCTCTGACCTTGCCCTCGTCAGCGCGCGGAACCCACTCCTCCTGCCAACGTCCCAGGAAGTCGGGCCAGTTGAAAGACTCGCTACTCATGGCCGCATGGTGTCATCCGGCACTGACAACGGTGCCGGCCCTGTTCTCGTACAGCTGCGGCCAAGTGGCGGTTGCAACCGTCTCCTTGATTCGCAGCCGGGGACGCCGTCACGGCAATGCCGGAGCTGCTGCGGCAGCGGGCCGCTCCAGCAGCGGTGACGACCACGTTTGCGCAGGTGAGGTAGGTCGAGCACCTTGGATCAGGAAGCTCGCGATCGGGTCCACTTGCCACCCGGCGCTGTCTTCGTTCACCCGCAGGCCGACGTGGACCAGGATCTCGTTGAGGTCATCTCGGTGCCGGGAGAACACAACGGACTGTCGCGACCACCTTTGGAAGCACTCCTCCGCGCTGGCCTATAGCGATGCCCCCGGCGGCTGGTGGTTCGCCAACGAGTCCGGCCTTCAGTCGCGGTGGAACTGTCGGCTCGATGTACTGGGCGAGGACCCGTTCGGTGATCCCCGCCGTCCCTCAAGAGCTCGGGTCGCAGTAGCCGCCCACCCCGAAATCATCGTTCTCACCGGCCTGTTCGCCGCCCCGCGCTGGCGAGACTACAGCCACCTGCCCGCCGAAATGGCGCGGCGGCTTGGCGTTGCTCCTCAGAAGTGGGTGGCGATCCCGAAGACGCGCCGGAGTTGAGTCATGTCGTGTCGATCGCGGTCCGTGGGTTCGTATCCCTGGTGGAAGTAGACCTGCTGTTCGGCGGACAGACACGGGACAGGCGTTCCCTTGATGGTGCCGGTCACGAAGCATGAGGGGGGATAGACAAAGGGACGCTCCGGTTCGAGTGACGCCTGCACCGCCGAGCCGTCGTCGGCGAAGACGAGGGGGTGAAGGTCGATCTCTCGGCCGTCCGGCGTCGTGACCACGAATCGGATGGGCCTCCAGCTCAGGCTCTCCTCGAAGCCTGCCTCGGCGAGAGCTGCACCCACGGCGGCCTCCTGTTCTTGCCGATGCATGAGGTCCAAGTCGCGGTGACGTCGGGTCTGTTCGCCGATCAGAGCGTCAATTCCCCATCCTCCGCCGAGCCAGACTTCTACCTCTACCCGTCGCAGCGAAGCCAGGACAGACAACACGTCTTCAGCCGTCATCACGTGACGCAGGTTAGAAGCGATCACCTTGGACAGCGAACGAATTCCTCCGACTGCGGCTGGTACTCCAGCCGGAGACGTGATCTTGCTGGTGGGGTGAGCCGAAGCGCGAGAGGTGTCACCAGGCCAGCGTGTTGCCACAAGGACTGTCGGCCCCTGTCAGCGGTCAGGTGGTGAGTGCCGTGCGCAGGGTGGTGGCCATCAGGTCGATGGCTTCCTTCCCGGCCGGTACCGGGCCGGTGTGGGTGAAGTAGTGGTCGACACCCTCGAAGCAACGGTGGGTGACCGGAACGCCGGCAGCTTCCAGGGCCTTGGCGTACGCATCGCCCTCGTCGCGCAGGCGGTCGTTCTCCGCGGTGATGACCAGAGCAGGCGGCAGCCCGGCGAGGTCGTCGGCCAGTCCGGGCGACACCAGCGGATGGGCGAGGTCGGCGCGATCCGGCACGTAGGCGACGGTGAAGACCCGCATGAGCTGAGGGGTGAGCAGAGGCTTGGCGATGAGTGACTGTTTGATGGCCGGGTCGGCGACCTGGTCGAGCGGTGCCGAGTCGATGATCTGGAGGCGGGGCGAGAAGGTGCCGCGGTCCCGAGCGGTGCGGCAGACCGCGGCGGTCAGGTTGGCCCCGGCGCTGTGTCCGCCCACGGCGATTCGCGAACCGTCCCAGTTGTTGGCGGTGCCGTTCTCGGCCACCCAGGCGGTGACGTCGTACGCCTGGGTGACGGGTACGGGGTACGGCCGCTGCGGGGCGACGGCGTAGTCCACGTTGATCACCACGCAGCCGGCAGTGGCGGCTATGTAGCGGCAGATGTGGTCGTCTTGCTGGGGGCGGGCGATCACGAACCCGCCGCCGTGGAAGTTGACGTACACGGGGGCAGGGGCTGCGGCGTCGGCCGACGGGCGGTAGACGGTGCACGTCACCGGTCCGGCGCCGGTCTCCACCCGGATGGATTCCGTGCGCTTCTGGATGTCGGTGAAGCGCAGATCCTTGTGCACGCGGCTCATCATTCGGCCGAGCAACAGCTGGACCGCTCTGGCTTGGATTCTGGGCCTGAATGACATGACGGGACCCCATCGCTGCAAACTTAAAGTATCAGGATTCCTGATAATGGAGGCTCGTCGCTGATCACGCAAGGGGCAACCACGAGCCGACTGCAAGGGGGTGGCGCTTCAGCCGTGGCGCCCCGGGGGGCGACACCGTGACGGCGTAGCTCTTGGTGCCCTCGGGGGTTCCGCTCCAGGACAGTTGCGGGGAGACGTCCTTGCCGCCGGGCACGCAGAGGGCGTCGGAGTACTGCTCGGCGCGCCAGGCGGAGCCCTCGGCGACGGTGGTGCTGGTGACGGTGAAGGCAGACGCCTCCGGAGGCGGGCGAAGGGGTCGTTGGCAGCTGCAGGAAGCGAATCGTCACGCTGTGGCCGGTGGCGGATGCCTCATGGTCGTCAGCCTGGGGGTGCGGCGGTCACGTGGGGCGCGGCAGTAGGCAACTGTGGGTCAGATAGTCGGCTTTGGTGAAGCTCGCGTTCCGCGTAGTTCAGCGGTCTGGCGTGCTGAATCAGGGGGTCTGGCCTGCGCGGGCATGGGTGCGGCGGCCTGGAGGGCGTTTCTCCGGGCGGTGGTGTTCTGGCTGGTCAGCGGGTTGTGGGTTTACGCTCCCGGCGGCGGCGTCAGCCCGAACCGCGAGATTACGTCCGGCAGCCACTCTGGCTGGCCGAATTCGAGTCCGTACTTGGCCACGAGTGCCGGAATCGCGTCTGCGGACGGCGGCGGGCCGTCGGCGAGCATCTCGGCCATCTCGCGGAAGCAGTTCTCGAAGCCGGCCGGGCTGATGATCTCGATCATGCGAGCAGGGACCGGGCCGGCGTTCCACATGGCGTGCAGCTCGCCGCGCGGCTTGGTGATGTAGCCGCCGGGGCCCAGCACGGCTTCGCGGTCGCCGGAGCGGAAGCCGATGTCGCCTTCGGTGACGATCGAGTACTCGTCCTCGCGGGTGTGCAGGTGTGGCGGCACCAGCGCGCCGACCGGGAACGGGTGCTCGACGACGGACAAGGCGCCGTTGGTATCGGCACCCCAGAGCTTGAAGACCACCCCGATGGAACCGAGGAAGCCCTCGGCGCCCTCGCCGGGGCGGACGACCGTGAGCGGAGGGACCAGTTCCTCGGTCATGGCGATCACTCCTCTGATCGATTTCGAGATACACTGGTGTTTTGCTAAAAGTGTCCACCCCGGATCACGAGGCGTCAAGTTGAGTGAACAGCATCGTTCATCCAAATCGCGGGGCTACGAGATGCGCAAGCGCGCCGAGGACGTCGGTCGCACCCGGCAGCGCATCGTCGAAGCCGCCGTGTACCTGCACGGCACCACCGGCCCCGCGGCGACCAGCATCGCGGCGATCGCCGAGCGTGCAGGAGTGACCCGGCTGACCGTCTACCGGCATTTCCCCGATGAGTCGGCGCTGTTCGCGGCGTGCACCGGACACTGGCTGTCGCAGCAGACGCTGCCCCGGCCGGAGGAATGGGCCGCTGGCGAGGATCCCGACGGGCGGGTGCGGATCGGGCTTACCGACCTCTACCGCTACTACCGCGGCGGCGAGCAGATGCTGACGCTGGGCGTCCGAGATCAGCATGCCGTCCCGGAGCCGATCCGGCAGGCGTGGGAGGAAACGAACCGGCGGTACGTCGAAGTTCTGGTGGGTGCGTCAGTGGGGGACAACGATCGGATCCGGCGCGCAGCGATCGGACACGCGGCGGCCTTCACCACATGGCACTCACTGTGCCGAGAACAAGGACTCGAGGACAGTGAGGCGGTCGAGGCCATGGTCGCGCTGGTCGAGGCGGTGAGCGCAGAAGACTGAATCAGCACTCGGAGATGAGCACGTACTCGCAGCCCGGACGGTCCGGGGGCATGTGACTGTGAGGGAGGCGAGCACGAGGCCGGTCGGTTGAGCGAGAGTCCGGGGATGTCGCAGCGTCTCGAGTCCATGGTCATCCGCCGCACGCGCCGCGTTCCCCTTCCCGCAGAGGGCGTTGGAGTCGGTAGCCCGCCGGGTCTTTCGGAGACGGCAGCGGGGCGGCGCGGCAGTTGGACGGTGCGTCGGCGGACGGGCTCGGGGCGCCACCGGCTGCCGTGCTTGGGCGGGAGCCCCCCTGTCGCGTGCAGCGGTGTCGGCCATCACAACCAGGTCATATCGCCCCGGACTGTGGAGACCTCCTACGGCCGTCAAGCCTTTCTTGCGCTGTTCTGCTCGCGGACGGCGTCGAACATGGAGGTGAAGGCGGGGCTCTCGGCGAGGCTGCCCAGCAGGGCGTGCAGCGAGTGCTGTTCAGTGCTGCCCAGGTCGGTGAGGATTTCGCTGTCGAGGCCGACGAGTGTGCGGTTGAGGTCGGCCAGAACCCTGCGCCCGTCGTCGGTGATGTCGACGGCGTAGCGGCGCCGGTCCTGCGGATCGCGTGTCCGCTCCGCGTATCCGGCCCGCTCCAGGTCGTCGAGACTCGTCACCATCGTCGCCGGGTCGATGCGCAGGAACGAGCCGAGCGCCAGCTGCGGCATGGCCCCGTTGTCCGCCAGGGCCTGCAGCACGCTGTAGTGGCGCACACGCAGGCCGGCACCGCTGAGGCCGTCTTCGGCGATCCTGAACGCCACCTGCCCGAGCTTGACCAGCAGGCAGATGGTGTGTTCGGCCACTGTCCCCGGTACCAGCGGAGTCTCGGACATCGTTTAACCCGCCCATGGTTAGCCCTGCGTATCGTCTGGGTCCATCGTACGAGACGGCCCGGGGTGGCCGAGCCGGGGCAGGAATCCCGGTGTGCAGAAGCGGGGCTCGCGGGCAGGGAATGCGCGGCGCCGTCAGCCGACGATGGTCCGGCCGAAGATCTGCCGGGCGATGACCCACTTCTGGATCTCGTTGGTCCCCTCGTATATCTCGCCGATCTTGCTGTCCCGGTAGATCGCCTCGACGGGACCGGGACTGCCGTCGGCACCCAGCTCGCGCGCGAAGCCGAGGCCTCCGAACGCCTGGACGGCGTCGCGTGCCATGTCCACCGACAGCTTGGTGGCGTAGTACTTCGCCATCGCGGCCTCGGGTTCCGGGGACGGGTTGCCGGCGTCCAGGCGCAGGGCGGCCTTGGTGACGAGGGTGCGGGCGTTGTCGATCTCGGTGGCCCGCTCGGCGAGCAAGAACTGCCAGTGCTGGTTGGCGGCCACCGGCTTGCCGAAGGCGTGCCGCGTCGACAGGTGGGCCACGGTGTGGTCGAAGGCGGCCTGCGCCATGCCGACCCCGGCGGCCGCGATGCCGATCCGGCCGTAGGTCAGTGTCGACAGCGCGTGGCGCAGTCCGTGTCCCTCGGCCCCACCGAGGAGGTCGTCGTCGGACAGGTGTACGTCCGTGAAGCGGATGTCCGCGGTGAGCTGGCCGCGGTTGCCCATCTTGCGGTCCGCTAGGCCGACTTGAACGCCCGGAAGCGCTGTGTCGACGATGAACATGCTCAGCCGCTCGCCGGTGCGGGCGAGAACCACGACGAACCCGGCCACGGGCGAGTTGGAGATCCACCGCTTGTGGCCGTTCAGCACCCAGCCGGCCTCGGTGCGTACAGCCTCGGTCCGGACGGCCTGCGGAGACAGGTCGCTGGAGGCGTCCGGCTCGGTGGTGGCGAACGCACCGACCACCGAGCCCTGCGCGATCTTGGGCAGCCAGCGCTGCTGCTGCTTCTCGGTGCCCTGCCGCAGGGCGTTGCCCGCCAGGATGCAGTGGACGTCGAAGACGGCCGCGACGCTGCTGGAGTAGTAGGCCAGTTCCTCGATCGCCGCGGCGGTGGCGGTGGCCGGGTTGGTCAGGCCGTCGCCGCCGACCTCGCCGGGGAAGGGGATCCGGAAGACCCCCGCCGATGCGAGCGCGTCGAACACCTGCCGGGGGAAGCCGTCCGTGCGCTCGTCGCCGTTCGCGATCGTCGCGGCGTGCGGAGCCACTTCCTGCTCCGCGATCCGGCGAACGGCGGCGCGGACGGACTGGGTCTCTTTGGGGGCGAGGAGCTCGTGGTAGAGCCGGTCGCTCTGGCGTACGGGAGTGGAAGTCATACGTGGACGATATCATTCGCACTGCATATGATTAGTTCCTCGATCGATTTTGGAGGTTCGACCATGACACGAACGCTGGCCGGCAAGACCGTCCTGATGTCGGGAGGCAGCCGCGGCATCGGACTCGCCATCGCCCTGCGCGCCGCCCGCGACGGTGCGAACGTGGTGATGCTCGCCAAGACCGCCGTACCGCACCCCAAGCTCGAAGGCACCGTCCACACCGCGGTCGACGAGGTCGAGCGCGCGGGCGGCAAGGGGCTGGCCGTCGTCGGCGACGTCCGCAACGAGGACGACGTACGCACCGCCGTCAACGCCGCGGTCACTGCCTTCGGTGGCATCGACATCGTGGTGAACAACGCCAGCGCGATCGACCTGTCGTCGACAGAGCAACTGGAGATGAAGCGCTACGACCTGATGCAGGACATCAACACACGGGGCACATTCCTGCTCAGCAAGGCCGCGATCCCGCACCTGCGCGAGGCGGAGAACCCGCACATCCTCACCCTCTCCCCGCCGCTGAACCTCGCGCCGCACTGGATGGGCAAGCACCTCGGCTACACGCTGTCGAAGTACGGCATGAGTCTGTGCACCCTCGGGCTCGCCGAGGAGCTCGCCGCCGACGGCATCGCCGCCAACTCGCTGTGGCCGCGCACCCTGATCGACACCGCCGCCGTACGCAACGTGGTCGGCGGCGCCCAACAAGCCCGTAGCCCGCAGATCATGGCTGACGCCGCCTACGCCGTCCTCACCCGCGACGCACGCAAGTGCACCGCCCACCTGTTCATCGACGACGAGGTCCTGCTCGACGAAGGCATCACCGACCTGACCGCCTACAGCCCGGCCGGCTTCGAGGGCGATCTCGCGCTGGACATATTCGTCGACCCGGCCTGACCCCGCTCGGGTTCGACGCGGAGGCAGGCCTCGTCCCTGTTGCTGAGAAGCGTCTCGAAGTCGTCTACCCGACCGCCCTGACCTGCGGTGATGCCATCATTGATGTCTCTGACCTGCACGGATGAGTCTTTGAGGGCCTTTCATGGCCATGCCGCGTTACGCGGCCCATTCTCCCCGTGCGCTCCCCTAGAGGGGCTCGTACTCCCCGGATTCTCCCCAGGGAGAGCCTCCAGATGACAGGCGCTGACCGTGATCTCGGCTGCTCGGCGTAGAGATGTATCGGTCACGCAGTGTGCCCGTCGATAGAGCGGGACGCGCCGGTGCACTGCCGAAGAGACTGTGACAGCGCGCGGGACGAGGGGACATGGGTGATGATTGACGCTTATTCTGATGGGGTGTCAGGCAGCTTGTTCGCGGCTTCGAACCCTCGTCGGTCGGGGCAGCAGCGTGACCGCCAAGGCCGGTACGGCGGCCAGGACCAGCCAGGGCACCGCGGGCGGCACGCCGAGGTCGAGGAGGAAGCCGGTGGCCGAGCTGCCGACGAGGACGATCAGGCCGGAGATGGAGGAGAGGGCACCGGTGTAGAGGCCGATGCGGCCCCCCTCGGCGAGCTCGGGTACCCAGGCGCGGGCGGCGGGCACGAGGAGCATCTGGCCGACGGTGAGCAGGACGACGTACCCGGCGGCCGGCAGCAGCCCGGCGAGGCCGGTCCAGCCCGCCGGGCGCGCCGCCGCCACGACCGCGAACCCGGCCGCGACCAGGAGCAGCCCGCCGGTCATGGAGCGGCGCAGGTCGAGCCGGTCGCCCGACCAGCGGGTGACCGGGAGTTGGGCGCACACGACCAGCAGGGAGGACAGGGCGAACAGCCAGGACAGGGCTGTCTGGGAGCCGGTGGCCCGTTCCACCTCGTCCGGGAGGGCGAGGTAGAGCTGGTTGTAGGCGAGCAGGTAGCTGCCGTAGGCGCAGCACAGGGCGAGGAAGGCGCGGTTGCGCAGGAGCCCGCGTACACCGCCCGGGTCCAGGACCCGCTCGCGGCCGGGGATGTGCTGGGGCATCAGCCACGCGTGTCCGGCGAGGACGAGCACGAAGACCCCGGCTCCGGCGAGGCACGCCGTGCGGAAGTCCATGGCGAGCAGCAGACCGCCGAGCAGCGGGCCGACGAAGGCTCCGGCCTGGCCGGCGGCGGAGAACAGGGCCAGTACCCGGGTGCGGGGGCCGTGGCCGTTCTCCTCCCACACCACCGCCTGCCGGGCCACCTCGGACTCCACGGCGGGGGAGAACAGTGCGGCAGCGAAGCCGATGAGGAGCACCGAGCAGATCACGGCCCAGGGGGCCTGCGCGTATCCGAGCCAGGCGAACCCGGCGATGCGCAGCGCGCAGCCGAGGAGGACGACGGGGCGTACGCCGTACCGGTCGACGAGCCAGCCGCCGATCACGAACAGGCCCTGCTGGCTGAAGGTGCGCAGGCCGAGGACGAACCCGACCAGCCAGCCCGCCATGCCGATGGCGGTGCCGAGGTGCTCGGCGAGGAAGGGCAGCACGGCGTAGAAGCCGATGTTGAAGGCGAGTTGGGTCAGGATCAGCAGGTGCAGGAGCGGGGAGAGGTGCTTCCAGGTGCGCTCGCGCGGGCGTTTCGCGGCGGGGGTGACCGGGTGCGTGGGGCTGTCGGCGGCGGGTTCTGTCATGCGGTGTCCGTGGGGGTGGTGAGGGCGACGGGTCTGGCGGGGTGGGGTTGCCCGGGTGTGGCCGGCGGCTGCGCTGGGCCGGGCTTGGCGGGCGGTGGCGTGGGTGTCCGCCTCCGCCGGGGGAGGCGTGCTCCGCCTGCCGCCGTGACGGCCAGCGCGCCGAGGAGGGCGAGAGCGGCGGCGGGGGCGAGGACGGCCCAGGGGGCGCGTTCGACGTAGGGCTGGTTCTCGGCGAGCAGCAGGCCCCACTCGGGGGACGGGGGCTGGGCGCCCAGGCCGAGGAAGCCGAGCGCGGCCAGGCTCAGGGCGATGCCGGGCAGCCGGAGCAGTGCGTGCCGGACGACGGGCGGCAAGACGGCGGGGAGCAGTTCGTGCCGGAGCAGATACCAGGGTCCGGCGCCGAGTGCGCGGGTCGCGGTCAAGTGCAGGGTGGCGCGTTCCTGCCGTAGCAGGGAGGCGGTGTGAGTGGCCAGGGGTGACCAGGCCACGACGGCCACCGCGAGCGCCGGCGTCCACGGTCCGCTGCCCGCGATGCCGGTAACCAGGAGTGCGGCCAGCATGGGCGGTACGGCGTTGACGGTGTCGACCAGCGGACCGGACAGCCGGGGCAGTAGGCCCAGGAGCACCCCGGTCAGCAGGGCGGCTGCGCTCACCGCGAGGGCGGTGCCGAGCGTGGTGAGGGCTCCGTGCGCGATCCGCGCGAGCACGTCACGCCCGAGGGCGTCGGTGCCGAACGGGTGTGCGGCGGAAGGGGTTTGGAGGCGGGCGGTGGTGTCCAGCGCGAGCGGGTCGCGGGGCAGGCCGAAGGCGATGACGGCGGCGAGTAGCAGCAGGTACACGAGGGAGACGACCCGGGGTGCGGGCGGGGTCGGCCGGTGTAGGGAGTGCAGGGCGCCGTCGCGGAGCGCGGGCCCGATCAGCCGTCGCACGCCGAGCCGGGCCAACAGGGCGACCAGCGCCGCGAGGGCGACGAGCGCGAGCGTGCCGCTCTGCAGGACGGGCAGGTCCTGGGCGAGGGAGGCGCGCAGGGTGAGCCGTCCGAGGCCGGGGATGTCGAAGATCTGCTCGACGGCGACCGATCCGCCGGTCAGGCCGACCACGAACAGGCCCAGGTTGGGCAGCAGTCCGGGCACGCAGCGGCGCAGCGCCTGCCGGGCCACGGACTTCGGCGGTACGCCGCGGGCGGCGGCGGCCAGTGCCCAGGGTTCGGCGAAGGCGGCGGGCAGTAGATCGTCCAGCATCCGTCCGAGGACGGCCCCCGCGGGCAGGCCGAGGGCGAGGGCGGGAAGGATCATCCACTGCGGGCCGTACCAGCCGAGCGCCGGCAGCCATTCCAGTTGGACTCCGATGACGGATGCCAGCACGGAGGCGACGAGGAACTCGGGCAGCGCCGCCAGCACCGCCGACCCGGTGCCGCCGGGCCCGCGCGCGCCGAGCCGACGCCGCGCGCCGAGCCGGAGCGTACGGGCGCACACGGCTGTGGCGGTAAGCACGGCGACGACGACGGCACCGGCCATCAGCAGCAGGGAGGCCCCGAGGGCCTGTGCGACGGCGGGGAGCACCTCGGTGTCCGACACCCAGGACCGGCCTGCGTCCCCGTGCAGGAGCCCGCCCAGCCACTGCGCGAGCAGGTGCAACGGGCCGTCGCCGAGGCCGAGTTGGTCCCTGATGGCGCGCAGTGTCTCGGGGGCCGGGGTGCGCTCGGCGGATCGGGCCTTGAGTACGGTCAGCGCGGGGTCGGTGTGCGCGAGCCAGGGCAGCAGACCGATCGCGCAGACGAGAGCGGCCGTGAGACCCGCCCGCCACAGCAGCGTGGGGACGCCGCCCCGCGCGAGGGCACGCAGGGCGGCGGCGAGCCGGGCCGGGGGCGCGGTCAGCGTCGGGTCCCGGTGCCGACGAACGCCCGCTCGTAAGGGTCGAGAAGAGCTCCCTCGACGGACGTGCCGATGCCCGTGACGACCTTCAGGTGCACCAGCGGGATCACCGCGTCGGTGCCGAGGATCGCGGCCTCGGCCTTCATCGCGGCGTCCTGCCGCCTGCCCGGGTCGGACTCGGTCCCGGCGGCTGTGACCAGCCGGTCCACGTCCTTGTCGCACAGGAAGGACAGGTTGTAGGAGCCGTCGCAGGTGTAGTCGCTGGCGAGGACGGTGACCGGGTCGCCGGTGTCGAGCATCATGTTGCGGGAGACCACGGACGCGTCGAACTTCTTGGCCAGCAGGTCGCTTTCGAGCCGTGCGTAGGCGCGCACTTCCAGCTTCACCGTGAACCCGGCCTTCTGAAGCTGCTGTTGGAGCACCTGGGCGGTCTCGGGCAGTTCGGGCCGGTCGTTGTAGGTGGCGATGGTGATGCTCTTGCCCTTGGGGCTGGCGGCCTCGGCCCGCCCGGTCGGCTCGGTTCGCTTGCCGGAGGCCCAGGTCAGGGCGGGGCCGTAGAGACCCTGGGCGGGCTCGGCGTATCCCTCGAACACGCCCTTGGCAACGGCGGAGGTGTCGATCGCCTCACGGGCGGCGGCGCGCAGCCCGGCGTCCTTGAAGACGCCCTTCTGGGTGTTGAGGTAAAGGCTGGTGTTCCGCGCGGTGTTGACCTTGTGGACGGTCGCCTTGTTCAGGGAGGCGACCTGGGCGACGGGGATCGACTCCGCGATGTCCACGTCACCGGTGCGCATGGCGTTGGCGCGGGCGGTGCCGTCGGAGACGAACCTGGCGTCGATGCCGGACGCCTGGGCACGGCCGCCCCAGTAGTCGTCGAAGCGGTCGAGGGTGGCCGACGTATCCCCGGTGATCTTGGTGAGTTCGAAGGGTCCGGTCGCGGTGCCGACGGGGTTCGCCTTGCCGTCCTTGCCGTATGCCTTCGGGGAGAACACGGCGAGGCTGGGGTTGGTCAGCCGCAGGGGGAGGACGGGGTCGGCGGTGGCGGTGGCGACCTTGACCCGGTCGTCGCCGACGGCCTGGGCGGTCAGCTTCACATCGGAGATCGCGGCGGGGGCCGGGTCGGCCTCGGAGGCGTGGGTGAGCGCTGCCGCGACGGCGTTGGCGGTGACGTCGGTGCCGTCCTGGAACTTCGCGTCCCGCAGCGTGAACAGCCAGCTCCTGCCGCCCTGTTCGCTGCTCCACGACTCCGCCAGGGCCGGCACCGCGGTGCCGTTGGCGTCGAGCCGGGTCAGTCCCTCGGCGACTCCGAGCCGGGAGAGGGCGAAGGCGTCCTGGCCGTAGGGGGAGTAGTTCTCCGCGGGCGGGAAGGCGAGTGCGACGCTCAGGCGCCCGCCGGAGCCGGAGGAGTCCGAGGACGAGTCGTCGCCGGAGGAGGAGAAACACCCGGAGAGCAGGGGTGCGAGCAGCAGCCCGGCTATCAGGCGTGGGCGGGGAGATCTCATGGTCCTCGTTCTGTCTTTCCGGGGCCTGCGGTCGACTTCGGCCGACATCATATGAATATCATTTTCATTTAGCAAAAGGGATCTCGAAGTGCACGACGCCGCTGCCGCCGCCGGGCACCTCCTCCCGCTCGTCGCAGACGATCTTGCCGAGCGTCCGCCACAGCCCCATCGCGCCGGGCGAGTTCGGGTATGTGTGCAGGTACGCGACCCGGTAGCCGCAGTCGGCCCGCGCGAAGTCCAGGAGTTCGTCCACCAGCCGCCGGGCCAGTCCGCGCCGACGGTGCTCCGGGCGCACGTACACCCGCCGCAACTGGGCGGTCTCGCCCGAGGGATACCGCGTGGCCAGCCACTCCGGGTTCGGCGGATGCGCCGGTCCGCGCGCGTCGAGGGCGGCCGTGGCGGCCACGGTCCCGTCGTGCTCGTCCACCGCGACCAGCAGTGTGTGCCGGGGCGGGGTGAGATAGAAGGACTCCGGGTCGACGATGTCGGCGTGCCAACGCGGCACGTACCCGGTGCCGAAGTCGCGGTAGACGGTGTCCAGCATCACCGCTCGCGCTTCGCCCAGGTCCGAGGGTGCGGCCGTCTTGATGCGGTAGTTATGCACTTGCACATGATATGCAAGAGTGACTGTGGATCCGATCCACTCCGGCTGAGGTGTCCAGGATCCGGGACGCGGGTGACGCGGGCTGTGGAATCCTGGGCCAAAGGGGTGCCCCGCCTGCCCGCGGCGCTCCGGTGGCGGCGACTGAGAGCGTCAGGGGCGAGGGCGGCAACATGTGGGCTGGATACCGGCTTTCGCCAGTCCCTGCGGGGCCGCGGACGCGGCGCTGCGGAGCCCGTTCGCCTGGTGTTACGCGGATGGTTGTGGCCTGTCCTCAGGTGCGGTGGGCGCCGCTCAGTCCATGTCGGCGCCGCAGTGCTCCAACAACCCGCCGGTGACGGGCGACTGGCCGTCCGTGGCCGAGTAGCTCTCGCAAGGGCTGGTGACCGGGAGCGAATGTCGGGGAGCCCGACCGGGGAGCGTGGTCGCCTACCTCTGACGAACCCTGGGTCGGCGAGCGGATGACCACGCCGCGCGGGCCAGGCGGATCGGCCCATACCTCTGTGTCGTGAGGCGGTAGGAGCCGGGCGTCGCTTCCGGCTCCGGGCCAGCGGTGATGAGGGTGGGTCAGATGCCCGCGAGGAACGCCCGGACCACGGTGGCGAAGCCCTCGGGGTCGGCCTGCTGGACGAAGTGGTCGGTGTCCAGGGAGCGGTAGGTCGTGTCGGGGCGTTTGGAGCACATGGCCTGGGCCTGCTCGGCGGGCAGGACTTGGCTGCGCTGCCCGTGGATCAGGAGCGCTGGGCAGTCGGTGGCGAGCCATTGCTTCCAGTGGTTGCCGTGGACGAGGTTCTCGGAGGCGACGGTGTCCTGCGGGTGGAAGGGCAGCCGCCAGCCGGAGCCGCCGGGCAGGGGTCGCAGCAGGGGGCCAAGGGCGGCGGCCAGGGGTCCGCAGGAGGCGGCCAGTTCCTCGCGGGTGGCTGCGGTGTAAGGGAAGTTGAGGACGAAGGCGAGGGGGCTGGTGCCGTGCTCGGGGAGGTCGACGGCAGTGTCGACGCTGATCAGGGCCTCGACCAGTTCTGGGCGTTCGGCGGCCAGGTGGAAGGCGTTGAACGCGCCGAGGGAGTGGCCCAGGAAGACCGCACGGTCGATACCGAGGTGGTCGAGGAGGGCGAGGAGGTCGGCGATGTAGCCGGCGCGAGTGTATTCGGGGGCGCGGTCCGAGTCGCCGTGGCCGCGCTGGTCGGGGGCGATCACCCGCCACTCGGGTCCGAGGGCGGCAGCGAGGGCGGTGAAGGATGCCCCCTCGGAGAGGTGGCCGTGCAGAGTCACCAGGGGGCGGCCGGTTCCGCCGAAGTCGAGGTACGACAGGGTGCGGCCGTCGATGGTCAGGGCGGCGCGGGTGGACTGGACGGTCATGGTGGTGCAACTCCCTTTGGTTCGGGGTGTCTGGGTGGTGGTCCTTGTGCACATACCGTCCAGATGAGCGCCTTGGTGGCAAGGTGGGGCGGAAGCCCACGCACCACCGGGGGCGCGGGCTCAACCGTCAGGCGCGGGCGGAGGCGAAGGCGCGCAGGTCGTCGTTGAGGCGGTCCGCGTGGGTCGCGAACAGTCCGTGTCCCGCGTCCTCGTACACGTGCAACTCCGCCCCCGGGATCAAGTCCGCTGTGCGGCGGCCCGTGAGGGCAAGGGGTGCGGAGGCGTCGTCCGATCCATGGATGACGAGGACCGGGCAATCGATCTTCACCAGCTCCGGGACGAGGTTCAGGGAGGGCAGGATGTCCCCAAGGGCGTTGGCGGCGCGCGCCGTTGCCCCGTGGCAGCGGTCCACCATGTACGCCACGTACGCGTCCGACACCTGTGGGCCGGGCAGATGGCGGGCGAAGAACGCGTTGGCGCCGTCGGCGAAGAACTTTGCCCGGTCCTGCCGGAAGGTCTCGTTGAATCCGCGGATCAGTTCCGGGTCCAGTCCCTGCGGGTGGTCCGTGGAGCGGGCCGGGCCCGGGGCGATTCCGCCGACGAGGGCCACGCGCGCCACCCGGTCGGTACCGCGAAGGGTCAGGTAGCGGACCACCTCGACCGTGCCGAGCGAATGCCCGGTCAAGGTGACGTCGCGCAGGTCCAGGTGATCGAGCAGCGAGCCCAGATCCCGGGCGAGGGTGTCGAGGTCGAAGCCGTCCCAGACGTCCTCGGACCTGCCGTGTCCTCTGCGGTCGAAGCCCACGCAGCGGAAGCCTTCGGCCGCCAGCGGCAACATCTGGAACTCCCACATCTCGGTACCGAAGTAGGAGCCGTTGACGAAGACGATGACGGGGCCGGTCGAGGGGCCGTAGTCGACGAAGTGGAGGCGGGTGCGGTCGGTGGCGGACTCGAAGTACGGCATGGCGGGGTTCCTTCAGGGGGTGTCTGTCACGGGCTGTCCGACACGGCGATCCTTTACGGATGCAGTTCCAGGGTGATGTGCGGGGACAGTGCGCGCAGGAAGTCGGGGGCGTCGAACATCTGGCCCGCGGAGGCGACGCCGACCGCGTGGGTGCGACCGCTGAGGACGCGGTCGAGGGCTTCCACGACGAGGGGCGCGGTAACGGCGTAGATGTCCTGCCCGCGTGCGACGGCACGTCGTTCGGTGTCGCCCGAGCGTACGACGGCGTCGATGAGGAAGGTCTGGACGGACCGGCCGCTCTCGTCGGCCGCGGCCGGTGCGGGCGTGTCGGGCGACACGACGTCGCGGGCCGCCTCGGCCGTCATGTACGTGGTCACGTCCGGGATGGACAGATGGCTGGGGATGGTCACCACGTCGGCCATGGTGAACTCCCCGATCACCTGACGTGATCCCATCGGCTCGGGGAAGGACCATTCCAGGGCGGGCGGGGCATCGGTGCGGTGCTCCCACTGGCCGCCGGTGTAGCGAAGGCGGTAGGCGCCGCGCCGCTCCCGGGAAACCGCGCCGGACAGGCGCGTGCCGGCGGTGGGGTGCCAGTGGCTCAGTCCGTAGGCGACGTGCGCCGAGTCGGCCTCGCTCCAGTCGCCCATCGCTGCTGTGGCCAGCAGGTCGCCCAGACCGCCGAAGAAGGCCATCGCCGGGATGATGAGCGCTCCTGCTTCGTGCGCCAGGTCGGCGAAGTGCGCGAAGGTGTCGAGGTTGGCCTCGATCTCGGCCGCGACGTCCAGATACGGTATCCGGGCCCGCAAGGCGGCCTCGATGACGGGGGCCGTCGTGGACGCGAACGGCCCGGCGCAGTTGATCACGGCAGACGTACCGGCCAGGGCGCGGTCGAGTGAGGCCGGGTCGTCGGCCGATGCCACACGGGCGTCCAGGCCGGCCTCGTGCGCCAGCGCCTTCAGCTTGTCGGCGTCCCGGCCGCTCAGCACAGGGACGTACCCGCGCTTGAGCAGCTCCGCCACGACGAACCGGCCGGTGTGCCCGTACGCGCCGAAAACCGCCACCTGCTGGCCCGACCTCATGAGTTGCTCCCTGCTCCCGGCTGATCCGCGGTTGCTCTGCTGTGATCCGTTATGGACATCCTGACGAGGAAGAGCACCTGCCACGAGCGTCTGGAACGACATGCGTCATACACTTTCGGACATGCCTACCGTCGCACTGGCCGTCACCGACGGCATGCTGCATTTCGAACTGTCCCTGGCTATCGAAGTGTTCGGCTCGGACCTGACCCATATCGTGAACCCCTGGTACGACTTCTCCCTCTGCGGTCCGGGCGCCGTGCGGATCGACCGCTACCGCCTGGAAATGGACCACGGACTCGACCACCTTGCGCACGCCGACACCGTGATCGTCCCCGGCTGGGCAGACACGGATGTGGACCCGCCCGCGGAGCTCCTCGACGCGGTGCGCGCGGCTCACGCGGCGGGCGCACGCATGGTCTCCCTGTGCACAGGAGCATTCGTCCTGGCCGCCGCCGGCCTGCTGAACGGCAAGCGCGCCACCACGCACTGGGGTCACACCGGGAAACTCGCCCGACGCCATCCCGACGTCACGGTCGACCCGGACGTCCTCTACGTCGACAACGGCGACGTGCTCACCTCCGCCGGCAAAGCCGCCGCCATGGACCTTTGCCTACACCTCGTCCGCCTCGACCACGGCTCGGCGAATGCCAACAAGATCGCCCGCCGGCTGGTCGTTCCACCACACCGCGACGGCGGGCAGGCCCAGTTCATCTCCACCCCCGTTCCCGAGCCCGGCAACCACCCCCTCGCCGAGCTCTTCCCCTGGATCCTCCAACGCCTGAACGAGCCGCTGACTGTGGAGGACCTGGCCCGGCAGGCTCAGATGAGCTCGCGCCACCTGGGCCGCCACTTCAAATCACTCACCGGCACCACGCCACTGCAGTGGCTCCACGCCCAACGCATCCGCCACGCCCAGGAACTCCTGGAGACCACCGACGACACCATCGACACCATCGCCACCACCACCGGCATGGGTACCTCCACCACCCTGCGCCGACACTTCCACCGGACTGTCGGCGTCCCCCCGGACACCTACCGCCGCACCTTCCGCTCCCACGCTCATCCCGGACCCGAACGCGACAACAGCAGGTGACACCACCCGGCCCGGGAGACGGGAGCGGCAGCACGCGCCATGCCCGCAAGCACACTCCCGCAAGTACGGCGCTCAGCGGCCTTCCCTCAGTGATGAGGCCGTCGCGCGGTACCGGCCAGACGGGAGGACGCCGCCAACGGCGGTATGCCGGCGCGTGAGCGCGAAGAGCGACTCCCGGACGGCCGCGAGCACCAGAGTGGCGTGTGGATCGCCCTGGCGGGTGGAAGAGCCTCACGCCCTCCTGTTCAGGCCGTGTCCTACGTGGTGAGGCGGATGTTGGCCCGGGCGTGGGGTGGGAACGTGAAGCTGGAACGAGCTGGACGGGTCGTGAGAGATGGGGGACCGGCATCCAGCCGTCGTGCCCCCAGGGAGCGGGACGACCACGGTCACGAAGCGGCTGACCAAGGCGGCGGCCCTCTGCAGGTCCGTGTCCGCCCACAGCCGTACGACCACCGAGGGCAGCGCGCGGCACCTGTCGTCCTTGCAGTAGATGATCCGGGTCTTGTCCGAGTGCAGGTGCCCGGCGTCCTTCCCTCCCCGCCGACCATCCCCAGACTCCGTGCCACTCGGCACGGGACAGCCGTGGTTCGCCGTGCCGGTCGGTGAGCGCCGGTCGCCGGCCTTGGGTGGGCGGTTACTCCGTCAGCGCGCCCATTGCCTGATCGAGCAGGCCGGCGAGGGGAACAGCGCCCTCGCCGGCCACCCACCCTCTCGCGGCCGCGTCCAGGCAGGCGAGGGCGGCTGCGACCAGCGCGGTCGGCCTGGGATCCTCG
>NZ_JBMNDS010000113.1:0-28232 GCF_052543295.1 Streptomyces sp. SAS_270 | reverse complement strand
TCTCGCAGGCCAAGGTCCGCGCCGACCGGCGCGGACAGCTGACCACCTACCGGCAGCTGCGCACCCGCGCGCTGCACCGCGCGGCGGCCCTGTCCGCCGAGCGGCCCGTCAGTGGTACCCGAGAGAAAGGCAGTACCCCTTCGTGATCATCAAGCGCCTCGCCACCGCCGCCGCAGCGGCCCTCCTCGCCCTCACGGGCGGCCTGGCCCTCGCCGCACCCGCCGGCGCGGCCGACTGCCCCAGCGGCAACTTCTGCGTCTGGGAGAACGCCAACTTCGACGGACAACGCGCCAACTGGTCAGGCGACGACGGCTGGTGGGAGAGCTGGATCGCCGACGCGGACTCCTCCTGGGCCAACCACGGCATCTCCGGGCCGGGAGTCAAGGACCACGTCCGCGTCTACGCCGACGCCTGGCAGGGCGGCGACATGACCATCTGTCTCACCCCGGGCCAGGAGGTCGGCTACAACGGAGTGGCCAACGACCGGGGTGACTCCCACACCTGGTCCATGAGCTGCTGACAGACGCCGTCCGCCCGCGGTGGGGGCCGCGGGCGGACGGTCCGGGGGTCAGGCGCGGGGGCGTTGCTTGAGCTTCGCCCAGACCGTGTTCAGTGCCTGGATGTCCTGGTCGTCGAGCAGGTCGTCGAAGAGTCCGGCCAGGACCTGCCGACGGGTGGCGTCGGCCTGGGTGAAGGCCTGGCGCCCCTTCTCGGTGAGTGCGATG
Organism: Streptomyces sp. SAS_270; assembly: GCF_052543295.1. NCBI lineage: Bacteria > Bacillati > Actinomycetota > Actinomycetes > Kitasatosporales > Streptomycetaceae > Streptomyces > Streptomyces sp. SAS_270. The sequence continues at coordinate 27,507 of NZ_JBMNDS010000113.1, read as the reverse complement.
AGGACCGAGCGGGCGTCGTGGCGGGAGGGGACGCGTTCGACCAGGCCCCGGACGCGCAGCGCGTCGATGACCCGGGAGACCTGGCTGCGGCTGAGCAGGGTCTTGGCGCCCAGCTCGGACGCGGCGACCGGCTCCGTTCGGCCGTGCAGCCACAGCATCACCTCGAACCAGGAAAGCGGCAGGTCATGGGCTCGGACGAGCGCCTGGTCGACCTGCGCGGTAAGGGTCGAACCCGCCCACACCAGGCCGTAGAAGGCGTGGTCGCGGGCGGGAAGTTCTCCCAGGGTGAGATTTTCGCGGGCCATGGCGTTCATCTTACGCAGTTGCGTGTGTGCGCACACAAAAGTATGGTGTGTGTGCACACACGGAAATGCGAGCAGAGAAGAGGCCGACATGGCCAAGACCGTCCTGATCACCGGCGCCTCGTCCGGCATCGGCCTGGCCGCCGCCGTCGCCGCCGCCGAGGCGGGCTGGATCGCCGTCGCCACCCTTCGTGACACCAGCAGGGCCGATGCCCTGCGCAAGGCCGCCGCCGAGGCGGGTGTCGCCGACCGGGTCCACGTCAAGCGTCTCGACGTGATCGACCCGGAGTCGGTGGCCGCGTGCGTCGACGAGGTGATCGCCGAGTTCGGGAAGCTGGACGCGCTGGTCAACAACGCCGGTGTCGGCCAGGTCGGCACCATCGAGCAGGGCACCGTCGAGGACGTCCGTAGCGCCATGGAGGTCAACTTCTTCGGTGTGGTGAACGTCAGCCGGGCCGCCCTGCCCCACCTGCGCGCCTCCGAGGGCCGGCTGATCACCGTCACCAGCGTCGGCGGCGTCGTCGGCCAGCCGTTCAACGAGGCGTACTGCGCCGCGAAGTTCGCCGTGGAGGGCTTCATGGAGTCCCTGGCCCCCGTCGCCGCAACCGTCGGCGTCGATGTCACCGTGGTCGAACCCGGCGCCGTGGCCAGCGAGTTCGTGACCAACGTGGGCCTGGACCTGCCCGCCATGCTGGCCGCCGCGGGCCCGTATGCACCCGCCCTGCAGGCTTACGTCGAGCGGACCACGAAGTCCTTCAGCAACGCGCAGACCCCGGCGCAGGCCGCCGCCCCCATCATCGAGGCGCTGACCGCCGAGCGCCCCGCCTTCCGTGTCCAGACCTCCGACTGGGCCCGCCAGTTCATCGCCACCAAGCTGACCGACCTCGACGGCACCTCGGTCCTCGGCCTCACCGGCGACTGGGTCCGCTGACCGGCCAAGACCCGTCAGCCCGAGGATTCCTTGAGCTTGCGCAGTGCGCGGGTGAATTCGGGGGTCTGGTCGTCGAGGGGGGCGAAGAACTCCGCGTCGCAGCTTTCGACGGCAAGTACGGCGCGGTTGGCGAGAGCCTGGCCTTCGGGGGTGACCGCGAGGGCGCGGGCCCGGCCGTCCTGGGGGTGGGGGCGGCGTTCGACGAGGCCGCGGTCCTCCAGGGCGCGCAGCACCTGGGAGGTCATCATCGGGTCGGTCGCGGCGTGGCCCGCCAGGGCCTTCTGGGTCACCGGGCCGTCGGTGCCGTGCCAGGTGAGCGCCGCGAGCAGGACGAACTGGACGTGCGTGAGCCCGTACGGCTTGAGAGTGGCGCGCTGGGCCGCCTGCCAGCGGTTGGTGACCTGCCACAGCAGCAACCCGGGGCTCTCCTCGGCGTCGGTGAATGCGGAGTTGAGGTCGCGGTCGTTCATCCGGCCATCATGGCCGAGCGGATGAGGCCGAAGTCGGAGGGGGTCAGCTCGACCAGTCCGCGGCGCAGTCGGTGCCCCCAGTTCGCACCGGACGTCAGGTCCAGGGCGCCGTCGAAGGCCCTGACGGGAGCCTCCGTCGCGTCCGCCGGATAGCGGACCCGGCGGCGCCAGGGCTTGAACGCGCCCTCGTCCGCCTGCCAGATCTCCTCGTCGGCGACCTCGCCGATCGCCGTGAACGCCTGGAGCGGGCGGCCGTCGCGCAGACTGGTGCGGGGCGAGTAGTAGACGAGCCAGTCCCCGGCACTGAGCCGGGCCAGGCCGTCGCGTCTGCCGTGGCCCAGCTGGGCGATGCCCAGGCCCGTGGCGCGCTGGACGTGGTCGCGGCAGACGACGCCAAGCCAGTACCTCATGCCCGGGCCTCGCTCGCGGCCTCGGCGACGGCCCGGAGGGACTCCAGGTCGCGCTGGAGCGTCTCCTTGATCCCCTTGCCCAGGATCAGGTTCCACACCCGGGCCAGCGGTCCGGCCAGAGTGACCGAGACCTGCACGTCCGAGCCGCCTGCGGGAGCTGCCCCGACGAGGTGATGAAAGGTCAGGCGGGCACCCAGGAGCAGCGAGACATCGGTGAACTCGCTGTCGGACAGCGCGGCGATGACGAACTTCGTCCTCGGAGCCCCCTTCGGCTTGAGGACCCCGGTGGATCCGGTGGCGAAGGGCCCGTCCAGGCGCACCCATTCCGTGTCGGCGTTCCACTCGGGCCAGGTGGCCATGTCGGCCCAGCGGGCGAAGAAGGCGGCAGGTGCGGCGGCGGAGGTGATGCGGGCGTTCCCGAGAGTCATCATGCATTTAGTATGCGCACTTACTAGTTTGCGGTCAAGGCTAGCCCTTGCCGTGCGCGGTCGCCCTTCCGTCGTACGGGAAAGAGGTGGCGGCTGCTCCAGTTGTTGCGGGTCCCCTGGACACCCGGCGTCAGAGAACTACGCTCGCGACCACCCATCCACTCCTGGCGGAAGGCGGTGCCTCATGGCGGAGCGGACGTCCAGATCGGAACTGATCGGCGAGTTGTCCTCGGAGTTCCTGGGGACCCTGATCCTCATTCTCTTCGGCTGCGGCGTGGTGGCCCAGGTCGTCGGCGCCGGGATCGGTGACCACGACAGCATCGCCTGGGCCTGGGGTCTCGGGGTCACCCTCGGCGTGTACGTGGCCGCTCGCATCAGCGGCGCCCATCTCAACCCCGCGGTGACCGTGGCCCTGGCCTGCTTCAAGGGCTTCCCCTGGAAGAAGGTCCTGCCGTACTCCCTGGCCCAGACCGCGGGTGCCTTCGTCGCCGCCCTCCTGGTCCGCTGGAACTACAGCGAGGTCCTGGCCAAGGCCGACCCGGGCCACACCATCAAGACCCAGGGCGTGTTCTCCACACTCCCCGGCAACGGCGCCCTCCCGGTCAGCGAACTCGGCGCGCTGCGCGACCAGGTCATCGGAACCGCGATCCTGGTCCTGGTCATCTTCGCGATCACCGATCTGCTCAACACCCCGCCCGGCGCCAATCTCGCCCCGCTCGTCATCGGCCTCCTCGTCGTGGCCATCGGAATGGCCTGGGGCACCGACGCCGGCTACGCCATCAACCCGGCCCGCGACTTCGGCCCCCGCCTCGCCAGCTTCATCACCGGGTACGGCACCGCATGGCGTGACCAGTACGGCAACCTCTACTTCTGGGTGCCGATCGTGGGACCGCTGATCGGGGGAGTGGCAGGGGCCGCCGTGTACCGGCTGCTGATCACGCCGTATCTGCCCGCCCCCCAGGACGAACAGGAACCGGGCCGACTGCCGGCACCCGACCCGACGAAGTCCGAGTAGGCGGGCAGGCCCCACGCAATCAAGCGGCCGTCGCCCGAGGAGGCTCGCGCGACGGCCGCCGAGCCGACGCCGCCGCGGGCCGCTCAGGACGACGCCGACGACGAGCGCCGACCGCGCCGTGACCGCCGTATCTCCGTCACCAGTGGCAGCAGCGAGACCACGACGACCGCCGCGACCAGCGGCAGCAGCCAGCGGTCGAGATGCGGCACCGACGAGCCCAGGGCGTACCCCGCCAGAACAAGGCTCTGCGACCAGAGCAGACCGCCGACCACCTGCCACAGGACGAAGGCGCGCACGGGCACGCCCAGGGCCCCGGCCGCCGGATGCAGCACCGTCCGCAGCACCGGCACGAAACGCCCCAGCACGATCGCCTTGCCGTGGCCGTAGCGGGCCAGCAGCTCTTCCGCGCGAGCCGCGCCCCGCTTCAGGCGCGGATTGGAGCTGCGGGTCAGGAGCGCTCTTCCGCCGTGCCGCCCGATCACGAACCCCACCTGCGCCCCGGCAATCGCCCCGACGGCCGCGCACACCAGCACCTGCCACAGCACCAGCTGGGGCGCCTTGTCGCCGCTTCCCGCACACAGCACTCCGGCCGGAAACAGCAAGGTGTCACCGGGAAGGAAGAAGCCGACCACCAGCAGACCCGACTCGGCGAAGATCACCACCAGGACGCCCAGCGCACCGAATGTCGCGAGCACCGAGGCACCGTCCGTCGGGTTGACGGCCATCATCGTCACGGCCGCCGCGCCTGCTGTCCCCACTGAGTGATCTCCTCGTCGGCGAGTGATCCCCCTGTCAAGCATGCGCTGAAGCCGGTCGAAATGCCCTTCTCCCGTTATGACCGCGTACCCCTGGCTCCTTCTTCCAGGTCAGCCGTACGCCGTACGCCAGCGCTCTGCGTCAGCCCACCGTCTCCTTCCGTGCCCGGCGCCGCTTGCGCGGGTGCACGACGTGTCCGAGCCGCCGCCCCAGCAGCAGGTAACCGACGAGTGCCCCGGCGGTGTTGAGGAGAACGTCGTCGATGTCGAAGGCGCGGCCGGTGATGAGTGCCCCTTGCACCAGCTCGACCAGCAGCATCACCGTGGCGGTGATCGCCAGAACGCGCACCACCCCCCGCGCCCGGGGTGCGAGAACGGGCAGCAGCACCCCGAAGGGCACGCCGAGCAGGAGGTTCCCGCCGATCTGCTTGACGGCGTCGCGCAGCGCGGGCTGGGCGAGATAGGCGTGCAGGGAGCGGCCCGGACGCAAGTTGCTGTGGATCAGCGACTCCGACGCCGGGGACGGCTGCAGCGTGAGCCGGGCCAGCGCGACCGCGAACGCCACCATGGCCGTGAAGGCCAGCAGCATGACCAGTAGACGTACAGGGAGCGGGAGCGGCTTTCGGGCCGGTGCCGCCGGCGGTGCTTCGGGCCGGTGAGCGGATTTCGCGGTACGCGTGCGCAGCACTGTACGGACCATGCGATCCTCCCGGATTCAACTGCCGTGACTAACAAGGCGGTTACCCGCATCCGCAGCGACGATGCGGCGCCGCGCACCGACCCCGGAACCGGTTCGCCGGCGCCCCGGCCACGGCCTCCTCGGTTTCCCTTCGCGCTGCCTGGGCACTCCGGGCAGCGACCCGTCGCGCGCCGCCGACCCGCGAAGCCGGAGCGGTGCTTGGATGACGGAACGGAAATTCCGCTCAAAGCGGTGGGAAAGGTTCGGTCGGCGTGGCGGGCGAGGCCCCCGGAGGTGGCGTATGAACCGACGTGCGACGCTGCGAGCCGCGGTCGAGGTACTCGCCTGGTGGGCCGCCCTCGGCGCGCTGTGGCTGGTGTACATCAGCACGGTCGACACCCTGGAACTGGCCGTCGGAGGGGGCTGCGCCCTCCTCGCGGCGCTCGCCGCCAGGGGCGCGCGGCGGGCGGTGAGCGGGCGGTGAACGCCTGGACCGCCGCGGCGACGGCCGTGTTCGCCGGAGGCGTCGGCGCCACGGTGTGGGGCGTGGCAACCGGGCCGCTGCGTCGCAGGGCCGTCGCCCAGAACCTCTCCACGGCCCTGGCCTGCCCGGGCCTGCTGCTGCTCTCCCAGGGATACGACCGGCCGTCGTACGTGGATCTCGCGCTGATCCTCGCCCTCCTCGGTCCCGTCGGCACCCTCGTCTTCGCGCGGTTGCTCGCCGAGGACCTGGCCAAGGACCCGCCGCGCGCCTGGTCCCTCACCTTCGCGGTCGCCGGGCTCGGCGGCGTCGTCGTGCTCGTCCTGTGCGCGGCCACCGGTCCGAGCCGGGCGATGGTGAAACTCCTGGTGATCGGCGCCCTGCTGATCGGCGGGAACCTGGTCGCCTCCCGGGCCCTGTCCGGCGGGTTCGCGAGAAGGCGCCATGGATGACCCGCTGATCGTCGTCGCCCTGCTGCTGGTCGCCGCCTCGGCGACCGCGGCCGTCGCGGTGCGCGACCCCGAACGGCAGGCGCTCGTACTGGCCGTCCTCGGCACGGTCCTGGCCGTCCTGTTCACCGTGCTCCAGGCCCCCGACGTGGCTCTCTCACAGCTCGCCGTCGGCTCCGCCCTGACCCCTCTGCTGCTCATGCTGTCCGTGCGCAAGGTCAGACGGCGACAGCGGCGCAAGCGGGAACCACGATGACCCGGCGGGTACGGCTGTGGCTGCTGGCCCTCAGCGGTGTGGGACTCGCCGCGCTCCTCGTCGCCGCCTGTCTGCGGCTGCCCGGCTTCGGCGGCGACCGGCACCCGTACGGGACGAGGGCGGTCCACGCGTCCCTCGCCCGACGCACCGCCAACACCATCGCGTCCGTCAACTTCGACCAGCGCGCCTTCGACACGCTCGGCGAGATGACCATCCTCTTCGCGTCCGTCCTCGGCACGGTCGTCCTGCTGCGTCAGACCCGCGACGAGCGGCGGGGCGCACCGGAACCCGAGGACGTCGCCCCCGCCGTCCGCCGCTACGCGCTGGTCGTCCTGCCCGTCGCCCTGCTCACCGGCCTGTACGTCATCGCCCACGGACAGCTCAGCCCCGGAGGCGGCTTCCAGGGCGGCGTTGTCGCCGCGACCGCCCTGCACCTGCTCTACCTCGGCGTCGACTACCGCGCCCTGGAACGCATCCGCCCGCTAGGCCTCTACGAGGCGGGCGACGCGGTCGCGGCGTCCGCCTATGTCGTCACGGGCCTCGCGGGCGTGCTGGGCGGCTCCGCGTTCCTCGCCAACACACTGCTGCCGCACGGCACGTTCAACACCCTGTCTTCGGGCGGCACCGTCCCCCTGCTGAACGCGGCCATCGGCATGGAGGTCGCCTGCGCGGTCGTCGTGCTGCTCGCCCGCTTCCTGGACCAGGCGGTCGAGATCGAGGAAGGGAGCGGGAAGTGATGCAGGTACTGCCCTACCTCGTCTCCGTATGGGTCTTCCTGGTCGGCTGCTACGGGATGGCGACCAGCCGCAACCTGATCCACGCCGTCGGCTGCCTGGCGGTGTGCCAGTCCGCCACCTACATCCTGCTGCTGGCCGTCGGCTACCGCGACGGCGCGACCGCGCCCGTCTACTCCGACGTGAAGCCCGGCTCGCGGCCCGTGGTGGACCCGGTCGTGCAGGCGCTCGCCCTGACCGACGTGGTCGTGGGCGCCACGGTCACCGCGCTGCTGCTCGCGCTCGTCATGCAGATCTCCAAGCGCCACGGCACGGTCGACCCCAACGAACTCTCGGAGCTGCGCGGCTGATGAACCACCTGCTGCCGCTGCTCGTCGCCGTCCCCCTGCTCGGAGCCGGACTCCTGACCGCGGGCGGCCGCCGGGTGCCGCGCGCCGTCGCCGAGACGTTCGGCTGCGCCGTCTCCGCGGGCACGGCGGCTCTCACGATCGTGCTGCTGCTGAACTCCTCGCCGCCGTTCGTCGAGTGGGTGGGCGGATGGACGCCCGACAACGGGGAGAGCGTCGGCATCGTCCTGGTCGGGGACGGCCCGGGCCTCGGCATGGCCGCGCTCGCCTCGCTGCTGACACTGGCGGCTCTCGCCTACTCCTGGCACTACTTCGACGAACCGCCGCGCCGCCACGCGGGCTCCTTCCCCGCCCTGATGCTGCTCTTCCAGGGCGGCATGTGCGGATTCTCCATCGCCGGGGACCTCTTCAACGCGTTCGTCTTCTTCGAGCTGATGAGCGTGGTGGCCTACGCCCTCACGGGCCACCGGGTCGAGGAACCCAAGGCGGTGCAGGGCGCGTTGACCTTCGGAGTCGTCAACTCGCTCGGCGCGTACGCCATGCTGACGGGCATCGGGCTGCTGTACGCGCGCACCGGTGAGCTCTCGATGACCCAGATCGGGCGGGGCCTGGACGCGCACGGCGGGCCCGACGCCCTCACTCTCGCGGCCTTCGTGCTGGTGATGACCGGCCTGCTGGTGAAGGCCGCCGCCGTGCCCTTCCACTTCTGGCTGCCGGACGCCCACGCGGTCGCACCCACACCGGTGTGCCTGCTGATGTCCGGTGTGATGGTGGAACTCGGCGCGTACGGCGTCTGGCGGGTGTACGGGACGGTCTTCGCCGGGCCCGGCGGGATCCCGGCGGCCGACCTGGAGCGCGCGCTGACGGTCCTCGGCGTCGTCACGGCGGTGGTCGGCGCCGTCATGTGCTGGTACCAGCGTCATGTGAAGCGGCTGCTGGCGTACTCGACGATCGCCCACATGGGGCTGTTCGTGATCGGGATCGGCTCGCTCACACCGGAGGCGGACGACGGGGTCGCGCTGTACATCCTGGGCCACGCCGGCGTGAAGGCCGCCCTGTTCGCCTGCACCGGCATCCTCCTCGACCGCTACGGCTGCGTCGACGAGCACGAGCTGTACGGGCGCGCGCGGCGCCTGCGCGGCGTCGCCGCCCTGTTCGTCGTCGGCGGCCTCGGCCTCGCAGGGCTGCCGCCTTTCGGTACCGGGCTCGGCAAGGCGGTCACCGAGGAGGCGCTCGGCGGGCTCTTCACCGCGTTGTTCGTCGCCGTCTCCGCGGTGACCGGGGGTGCCGTACTCCGCGTCGCCGCACGGGTGTTCTTCGGGCTCGGCCCGCCGCCGCCCGAGCACGCCTCGTACGAGACGACCGGCACCGAGGAGGCGCCCGAGACCCGGCACCGGCTGATGCGGGTGCCGGACACCATGACCGGGGTGCCCGCGCTGCTGCTGGCCGCGTCGCTCACCGTCGGCGCGGCGCCGGGCTTCGCCTCCGTGGTGGGCCATGCCGTGAGCGAGGCCGGGTCCGGCGGGGCGATCACCTCACCCCACTGGACCCTCGTCGGCGTACTCCTCGGTCTGCTGTCGACGCTGCTGGCCGCGGGCCTCGCGGCGCTCGCCGTCGCCCGGCCGGAACTGCTGGGGGAACGGCCCTGGACGGGAGCGCTGCGACGGCTGCAGTCCGGGCACATCGGGGACTACGTGGCGTGGCTGCTGGTGGGCGCGACCGTGCTGGGGGCGCTGGCGCTGCCGGGGATCCTCAGCGGCTGAGACGGGTGCGCCACTGCGCGCTCACGCGCCGTAGGTCACGTTCACCTCCTTGAAGCCGAGCGAGCGCAGCAGCCCCTGGAGCATGCCGGTGGTGTTCACCTCGGCGCGCGAGGTGAGCCGGCTGTCCTTCGCCGCCTCGCCGATGTGCCGGGCGGCGAGCCTCTGCACGGCCCGCTCGTCGTTCGGGTTGTCCGAGAAGAGATCGCCGAGCCGGTTCAGGAGCCCCCGCTGCTTGGAGACGGCGTAGGAGTGGTCCGGGTCGAGCGCGGGCCTGCCCAGCGCCGCGTGCGGCAGCCGGAGCGTGGCCGACGTGCGGTCGTCGTTGACCGTCACGTCCTTGGTGTCGAGGGTGCCCAGGTCGACATACGCGTCGACCGTGCCGGCCCCCACGTACAGCGTGCGGCTGCCGCGGATGGCGTCGGGCAGATACTTCGCGTCCTTCTCCAGATCCACCACCACCTGGAAATTGCCCGAGGCGGCGTCGTAACGGCTCATGTCCTGGATCGACTTGAGGAGCGCGGGCCCCGAGCGGTCGTGCGTGTCCTCGCCGAACACGTCGTGCAGCCCGAACGAAAAGGCCAGCCGCAACCCCGCGAAGAGCACCACGAGCACCAGGGCGACGGCACTGAGTCCCTTGGCCCACCCGGGCATGCGCTTGATGGACGTCGTCATGTCGACGGTCCTCCTTCCTACTGCCCGTGTTCCCCCCAATTCACTTGGCAGGCAGATCAGTTGAAGATTCAGGGACCGCGCCGGGGGCGCCTCGGTGCGCGTGCGGGGCCCGCAGGGCGCGGTCGCCCGACGGGCGCGACCACCACACGCCCTCCCCGCGGGTCAGCCCCGGCAGCCGAAGCTCGACGTCCCGCACCTGCCGGGCCGGCATCTCCCCGGTCACCAGCCAGGCGGTACGCCCGCCCGTCGTCTCCCCGAACTCGGCGCCGAGAGAGGCCAGTTGGGCGGTGACCGGCGCAAGGGCGTCGAGCGGAACCTCCACCTCGAACGCATGGAACGGCTCGTACACGCGGGTCCCCGCCCGCTCCAGGGCGCGCCGCAGCACGAGCGGAGTCAGACCACGGAAGTCGGCGGCCGTGCTGAGCGGTCCGACATATCCCGAGCGGATGAGCGTGACCCGGCAGTCCGTCACCGCCCAGCCGCGGGGACCGTCGAGCAGGGCCGTATGGACCGTGTCCTCGATGGCCTGGTGGAACGCCCGGGGCAGGGCGCCGAGTTCGGTTTCGTAGGCGAACACCGAGCCGGAGCCGACCGGTCCCGGCTCGACGCGCAGGCCGACCGTCGCCCAGAACCCCGAGTGTCCGTGCCGCCGGATCTCCTCGACCGCCTCACCGGTGCCGCTCGGGCGTTCCAGCAACCGGACGCGGCTCGGCTCGAAGTCCGCCTCGATACCGAAGTCCTGCGCGAGCGTCGCCGCCAGGACCTCCTTCTGCACCTCTCCGTAGAGGAGCAGCGCGGTGCTGCCGGACGCGGCGGGCCGGGCATGGATCAGGGGGTCCTGGTCCGCCAGGGCGAGCAGTGCGGAGCGCAGGGGCGCCGCCTGCTCCGGGCGCCGGGCACGCACCAGGGTCTCCAGGGTCGGCGCCGCGAACTGCGGTGCACGGGCGGTGACTTCGCCCAGGCGGTCGCCCACCCGGACCCCGGCGACACCGCGCAGCGCGGCGATGTCGCCCGGGGTGAGCGTGGTGACGCCGGGCCGTCCGACCACGTCCAGGGCCATCGCCCGCCCCGGCACCCGGGTGGTGCGACCGTCGGCCTCGCGGCGGACGAAGCTCAGCCGCTGACGCAGTGTCACCTCACCGTCGTACAGCCGCAGATACGCGATGCGCTCGCCGCCCGGCCCCGGCCGGACGGCGAAGACCGTGCCACGCGGCGAGGCCGGGGGACCGTCCGGCGCGGCGCCGGGTGCGGTGACCGTGCGCTCCACGGCCGACTGCGCGGCGCCGGGGACCAGCCGGACCAGTCCCCGCACGAGCTCGGCGACTCCCTGTCCGCCCAGCGCCGATCCGAAGTAGACCGGGTGGAGGGAGCCGTCGGCGGTCCGTGCGGTGAGGGCGGTGCGCACCTCGTCCTGCGTCGGCGCGGGGCCGTCCACGACCGCGGCGAGGACGCCGTCGTCCACCTCGGCGAGTGTTCCGAGCGCCGGCTCGTCCAGCGGGCGCGGCACGACCCGGGCCTGGGGGGTGCCGATGTTCCGCACGCCCGTGAGCGGGATGACGTACGGCGTCAGGCGTCGGCCGATCTCGGCGAGGAGCTCCTGTTCGCGCGCGCCCGCCCGGTCGATCTTGTTGACGAAGACGAGGGTGGGCAGGCCGAGCCGCCGCAGGGTCCTCATCAGGACCCGCGTCTGGGCCTGGACGCCCTCCACCGCGGAGAGCAGCAGCACCGCACCGTCCAGGACCTCCAGAGCGCGCTCCACCTCGGCGATGAAGTCGGCGTGCCCGGGGGTGTCGATCAGGTTGATCTGCACGTCGCCGACGGTGAACGCGGCGACAGCCGAACGGATGGTGATGCCGCGCTGCCGCTCGATGTGCCCGTCGTCGGTGCGGGTGTCCCCGCCGTCGACGCTGCCGAGCCGGTCGATGGCGCCGCCGTCGAACAGCAGCCGCTCGGTGAGGCTGGTCTTACCGGCGTCGACGTGGGCCAGAATTCCGATGTTCAGGGTGTGCATGCGTGATCGAGTCCTCGAGAACAGTCGTCCGGTGGGGGCGCTGAGAAGTTCCGAGGAATCGGCGCATTCGGCTCTCCTGCTTCGAGTGACTTCGAGTGGCTTTAAGTGACACGGACGGGTTCCGGCCGCGCCATCATGCCGTGCCCCCGGCGGCCGTCCGCAACCGGTTTTCCACCTGGCAGAGCGCCCGGGCGAGCCCAGTAGCATGAGGCACGCATCCCCGGTCGCGATCATGCGAGGAGCCGTCGTGCGTGACATCGCCGTGTTCAGCGGTAGTGCCCATCCCGAGCTGGCGGCGGAGGTCTGCACCCATCTGGGCGTGCCGCTCAGTCCGACCCGGGTCAGCCGATTCGCCAACGACTGTCTGGAGGTACAGCTCCAGGCCAACTGCCGCGAGCGTGATGTGTTCCTCGTGCAGCCGCTGGTCAAGCCCGTGCAGGAACATCTCGTCGAGCTGCTGCTGATGTGCGACGCGGCCAGGGGCGCGTCGGCCGGGCGGATCACCGTGGTGATGCCGCACTACTCGTACGCACGCTCGGACAAGAAGGACGAGCCGCGCATCTCGCTCGGCGGGCGGCTGGTCGCCGACCTGATGGTGGCGGCCGGGGCGAGCCGCGTCCTCGCCATGACACTGCACTCGCCGCAGGTGCACGGCTTCTTCTCGGTGCCGGTCGACCATCTGCACGCCCTGCGTGAGCTGGCCGCCCACTTCCGCGGCTACGACCTGTCGCGGACCACGGTCGTCTCGCCGGACCTCGGCAACGCGAAGGAGGCGGCCGCGTTCGCCCGGATGATCGGCGCCCAGGTGGCCGCGGGCGCCAAGCAGCGGTTCGCCGACGACCGGGTGAGCATCAACTCCGTCATCGGTGAGGTGGCCGGCCGTGACGTCATCGTGCTCGACGACGAGATCGCCAAGGGCAGCACGGTGCTGGAACTCCTGGAGCGGCTGCGGGAGTTGGGGCCGCGGTCGATCCGGGTGGCCTGCACGCACGGGCTGTTCGCGGCCGGTGCGCTCAAGCGGCTGAGCGATCAGGACGACATCCTGGAGATCGTGTGCACGAACACCGTGCCGATCCCGCGCGAGGAGCACACCGAGAAGCTGCGGATCCTGTCCATCGCTCCCGCACTGTCCGAGGCCGTGCGCCGTATTCACAACGGGGAGTCCGTCAGCGCCCTGTTCGACGCGCCCCGGAGCGAATAGACAGGACGTAGCGAAGAGCCGCAAGGCAGCGCAGCGCAGGAAAGCAGCGAGAGCCGGAGAGCAGCAAGCAACGCTCGGTGTCACCCAGGTGATCAGGAGGGTTTGCAGTGGCCAAGGCGAAATTCGAGCGGACCAAGCCGCATGTCAACATCGGCACCATCGGTCACATCGACCACGGGAAGACGACGCTCACGGCGGCCATGACGAAGGTGTTGCACGATCGGTTCCCCGACCTGAACCCGTTCACGCCCTTCGACCAGATCGACAAGGCGCCCGAGGAGCGCCAGCGCGGCATCACGATCTCGATCGCCCATGTCGAGTACCAGACGGAGAACCGGCACTACGCGCACGTCGACTGCCCGGGGCACGCCGACTACATCAAGAACATGATCACCGGGGCGGCGCAGATGGATGGCGCGATCCTGGTGGTCGCGGCGACCGACGGCCCGATGCCGCAGACCAAGGAACATGTGCTGCTGGCCCGGCAGGTGGGCGTCCCGTACATCGTGGTCGCGCTCAACAAGACGGACATGGTGGACGACGAGGAGATCCTCGAACTCGTCGAGCTCGAAGTGCGTGAGCTGCTGACCGAGTACGAGTTCCCCGGCGACGACGTCCCCGTGGTCCGGGTCTCCGCGCTCAAGGCATTGGAGGGCGACCCGCAGTGGAGCGCGTCGATCCTCGAACTCCTGGAGGCCGTGGACACCGCGATTCCGGAGCCGCAGCGTGATGTCGACAAGCCGTTCCTGATGCCGATCGAGGACGTGTTCACGATCACCGGCCGCGGCACCGTCGTCACCGGTCGCATCGAGCGCGGGGTGCTCAAGGTCAACCACGAGGTCGAGATCATCGGCATCCATGAGCAGAAGACGAAGACGACCGTCACGGGGATCGAGATGTTCCGCAAGCTGCTCGACGAGGGCCGGGCCGGCGAGAACGTCGGGCTGCTGCTGCGGGGCGTGAAACGCGAGGACGTCGAGCGTGGCCAGGTGGTCATCAGGCCCGGTTCGGTGACCCCGCACACCGAGTTCGAGGCGCGGGCGTACATCCTGTCGAAGGACGAGGGCGGCCGGCACACGCCCTTCTTCGCAAACTACCGCCCGCAGTTCTACTTCCGCACGACGGACGTGACCGGGGTCGTGACGCTGCCCAAGGGCACCGAGATGGTGATGCCGGGCGACAACACGACCATGGATGTGGTGCTGATCCAGCCCATCGCCATGGAGGAGGGGCTGAAGTTCGCCATCCGCGAGGGCGGTCGGACGGTCGGCGCGGGCCAGGTCACAAAGATCCTGAAGTAGCCTCGGGCAGGCTCAGCGCCTCGTCGAGCGAGGCCGACGGCGGCAGCAGCGCGGCGAAGCCGGTCACCTTGAGGACGCGCAGCGTCAGGGGGTGGGTGCAGACGAGGTGCAGCTGCCCGCCCTTGGCCAGGACGCGGCGCCTGGCCCGGTAGAGCAGGCGCAGTCCGGAGCAGTCGAAGAACTCGACGGGCCGCAGGTCGATCACGATCTGCGGTTCCGGGCGCGCGGTCACGGAGTCGAGGTACGGGATGATCTCCAGGGCCGCGCCGATGTCGATCTCGCCGTGGAATTCGAGAACGGTGTGACCCCGGTGGCTGTGGACGCGCAGATGCCGAGTGAGTGGCGCAGGATCGCTCTGCACGACGACATCGCCTCCAACCGGCTGCTGACCCGCTCCTGCTGGCAAGGCCCAGGAGTCACCGGGGGCCGGGGTGACGACATCCAGAGATCCTAGACACGTCATTGAGGCGCCGGTGGTTGCAAAACCGTTCCTTGCTCTGCAAGTTACCCTCGTTGGAGTGAATTCCAGCATGTTCGGTTGACATATGTCTTTGATTTGCGCGGCGAGTTGGCCCATGAGTTTCGTGTGAGTTGTCGCGGGTGTGGGCGCGCCGCGTGCGCGATCCGCGACCGACGCCTACGAGAGCGCGTGCCAGGACCTGGACAGTGCCTCGCGGAACTGGTCGGTCTGGTGCGCCGTGAGGTCGCGGACCATCCGCTCCTCCAGCTCGCGCACCGGCTCGGTGAAACGCTCGAGCAGCTCGCGGCCCTCGTCGGTGAGCAGGATCAGCAGCTCGCGCCGATTGCGCGGATTGCGCTCGCGGCGCACGAGTCCGCGGTTCTCCAGGGAGCGCACCAGGTCGGCCATGGACTGCGCGGTCACGAACGAGTCGCGCGCTAGCTGGGCCGCCGAGAGGCCGTCATGCCGCTCCAGCACGGTGAGCGAGGTGTACTGCAGAGCGGTGATCCCGGCCGGCTTCACCAGCTCGTCGAGTCGTGAGCGTACGACGAGCTCCACCTGCTTGACCATGTAGAGCAGTGACGGGGGTGCCTTGGTGACGACCATGGGTTCACCCTAAACCATTGACAGGAAACCTGTCTGTAATGAGACTGCGAACAGACAGGAATCCTGTTGGTTGAAATCTTGGCAACCAAGCTGGGGAGTGGGCAATGACGACCACCTTCGAGAGCGAGCCCGGGCGGCTGTTCATCGGTGGGCAGTGGCGTGAGGCGTCCGACGGCGCACGCACGGACGTGATCGATCCGTCCACCGGGCAGGTGGTCACGAGCGTCGCCGAGGCGGGCGCCGTCGACGTCGACGCGGCGGTACGTGCCGCACGCGACGCCTTCGACAACGGGCCCTGGGCTCGGCTGAGCGGCCGGGAGCGCGGTCGCGTCCTGCACCGGGTCTCCGAGCTGATCCGGGCGAACGTCGAAGAGATCGCCGCCCTGGAGAGCCTCGACGTCGGCAAGCCCATCGCGCTGTGCCGCCCCGTCGACGTGCTGACCGCGGCCGACGAGTACGAGTACTGCGCCGCGCTCGCCCAGACCCTGGACGGCGCCACCCGCGACACTCCGCTCAACGCCTTCGCCTACACCCGCCGCGGCCCCCTCGGCGTGGTCGCGGCGATCACGCCCTTCAACTTCCCGCTGATCCTGTCCAGTTCGAAGATCGCTCCGGCGCTCGCGGCCGGGAACACGGTCGTGCACAAGCCGGCCGACGAGACCCCGCTCAGCGCCCTGTACATGGCCCGGCTCCTTCAGGAGGCCGGCGTCCCGGACGGCGTCGTGAACGTCGTCACCGGTGCGGGCCCGGTCGCCGGCGAGGCACTTCTGCGCCACCCCGGCATCGACAAGGTCGCCTTCACCGGCTCGACCGCCATCGGCCGGCGTGCGGCAAGCGTCGCGGGGGACGCGCTCAAGCCCGTCACCATGGAGCTGGGCGGCAACGCTGCCCACCTCGTCTTCGAGGACACCGACCTGGACAAGGCGATCGGCGCCGTCATCAAGGGCTTCGTCTTCAACACCGGGCAGTTCTGCATGGGCGGCCCCCGGCTGCTGGTCGCCCGTCCGCTGTACGACACCGTGGTGGGCATCCTCGCCGAAGCGGTCACCGGAGTGCCGGTCGGCGACCCCCGGGACCCGGGGACCGTCGTCGGGCCGATGGCGGGGGAGAAGCACCTGCGCAAGGTCGAGGACTACGTGGCGCTCGCGCGCAAGGAGGGTGGCCGGGTGGTCTGCGGCGGTGAGCGCCTCGACCTGAACGGCGGCTACTACTACAAGCCGACGGTGATCGCGGACCTGTCCAACGACTCCCGCGTGGTCCAGGAGGAGATCTTCGGCCCGGTCCTCACCGTCCAGCCCTTCGATTCCGAGGACGAGGCCGTCGCCCTCGCCAACTCCACGCCGTACGGCCTGGCTTCGGGCATCCAGACCACCAACCTCGCCCGCGCGCACCGTGTCGCCGACCGGCTCCAGGCGGGCATCGTCTGGATCAACGACTGGGCGATGCTCGACCCCGCGGTGCCCTTCGGCGGGGTCAAGGACTCCGGCTTCGGCCGTGAGTACGGGCCCGAGGCGCTCGCCGCCTACACCAAGGTCAAGTCCGTCGTCGTCTCGCTCGACTGAACACCCCCGTCAAGGAGTTGTCGCGATGTCCCTCACCACCCGCGCAGCCGTCGTCGAGTCCGGCGGAGCGCCCTTCACCCTGACCGACGTACAGCTCGATGCGCCCGGTCCGCACGAGGCCCTCGTCCGCATGGTGGCGACCGGCCTGTGCCACACGGACCTCGGGGTCGCGAGCGGCGGCCTGCCCTTCCCGTTGCCGGGCGTCCTCGGCCACGAGGGCGCGGGTGTCGTCGAGGCCGTCGGCTCGGCCGTCACCGGCGTGCAGGCGGGCGACCACGTCGTGCTGTCCTTCACTTCCTGCGGCAGCTGCCGCAACTGCCGTGACGGGCATCCCGCCTACTGCGCCGCCTGGCTGCCGCTGAACCTGATCGGCGGCCGGCGCGCCGACGGCACCAGCACCATCAGCCGCGACGGGCAGCCGCTCGGCGGCCACTTCTTCGGCCAGTCCTCCTTCGCCGAACGGGCGCTGGTGGACGAGCGCAGCCTGGTCAAGGTCGACCGCGACGTACCTCTGGAGACCCTCGCGCCGCTGGGCTGCGGGGTGCAGACCGGGGTCGGCGCCGTCTGGAACGTCCTTGCGCCGCGCGTGGGCGACACCGTCGTGGTGCTCGGCGCCGGAGCCGTCGGCCTGTCCGCCGTGATGGCCGCCGCGCTGAGCCCCGCGACGACGATCATCGCCGTCGACAGGGTCGGCGAACGTCTCGCGCTGGCCAAGGAGTTGGGCGCCACCCACACCGTCAACGCGGCCCAGGGCAATCTCGCGGAGACCCTCGCCGTCCTGACGGACGGTCAGGGGGCCGACGGCGTCGTCGAGACCACCGGCAACGTCGCCGTGCTGCGGCAGGGCGCCGACGCGCTCGGCGCCCGCGGCACCCTGGTCGTCGTCGGCGCCCCGCCCTTCGGCACCGAAGTCGCCCTGGACGTCAACGGGTTGCTGCCCGGCAAGCGGATCGTCGGCCTCACCCTCGGCGACAGCGAGACGCAGACCCTCATCCCCGCACTGGTCAAGCTGGTCAAGGAGGGGCGGCTCCCGCTGCACCGCCTGATCGGCACCTATCCGTTCGCGGACATCGACCAGGCGGTACGGGACATGAGCGCGGGCAAGACCATCAAGCCCGTACTCACGTTCTGAGCCGGTTGAGCAGGAACGCCCGCCCTGCTGAACCGGCCGAGTCGGTTCAGTCCATCACGAGGACGAGCTTCCCCGTGGTCCGGCCGGTGTCGCCGAGCGCGTGCGCCTTGGCGGCATCGGCCAACGGGAAGGTCTCGGCGATCGTCGGACGCAGCTTCCCCGCCTCGACGAGCTCCGCGATCGCCTTCATGCCGGTGTGGTCGGCCTCGACCAGCATCTCGACCGCACGCACCCCGAGCTTCCCCGCCTCGGCGCGGAGTTCCTTCGAGCCCTGCGGCAGGATCGTCACCAGCAGCCCGCCCTTGCGCAGCACCCGCAGTGAGCGGAGGGCGTACTCGCCGCCCATCGCGTCCAGGACGACATCGACGTCCCGTACGGCCTCGGTGAAGTCGGTCGTCCGGTAGTCGATCAGCTCGTCCACCCCGAGCCCGCGCAGGAATTCGTGCTTGCCCTCGCTGGCCGTCCCGATCACATACGCGCCGCGCGCCTTGGCGATCTGCACGGCCGCGTGCCCGACCCCGCCGGCCGCCGCGTGGATCAGCACCCGCTGCCCCGGCTGCACGTCGGCCGTGTCGACCAGCGCCTGCCAGGCGGTCAGTGCGACCAGCGGGAGGGCGCCCGCCTGGGTGTGGTCGATCGAGGACGGCTTGGGCGCGAAGGAACGGGCCGGAGCGGTGACGTACTCGGCGTGCGAGCCGACGCCGAACGGATAGGGCAGCATGCCGAAGACCTCGTCGCCGGGTCCGTACAGGGTGACGCCGATCCCGACGGCCTCCACCACACCGGACACGTCCCAGCCGAGGACGAAGGGCGGCTCGCCCAGGAAGATGCCCAGCTCCCGGTGCTTCCAGTCGGTCGGGTTGACCCCCGCCGCCCGCACCCGGACCAGTACCTCGCTGGGCCCGGGCGTCGGGCGCTCCACTTCCACTTCCTTGAGGACCTCGGGACCGCCGAGGATGTCCTGACTGATCGCTCGCATCGTGTTCGCTGTGCTCATGCGTTCCAGCCTGCCGGGGCCGACCGTCCAGGAAAATGGCAAGATGGCCATTGTTCGATAAGATCGTGCCATGTCTTCCGTGGAACGAGTCGTGGTCCTGGCCCTCGACGGTGTCTATCCCTTCGAGCTCGGCATCCCGGCCCGGATCTTCGGCGCGGCCGACGGCCGGTACGAGGTGCTGACCTGCACCGTCGACGGGAAGCCGGTGCGCAGCAACGCCGACTTCTCCATCACCGTGGAGCACGGCCCCGAGGTCCTGCGCACCGCCGACATCGTGGTGGTGGCGCCCATCTCGCCGGAGCGGGTCATGACGGGGATTCCCGCGGAGGTCACCGCGGCCCTCGCTCTCATCCGGCCCGGCGCCCGTCTCGTCTCCATCTGCACCGGGGCGTTCGTCCTGGCCGCCGCAGGCCTTCTGGACGGACACCGGGCGACCACGCACTGGCAGGTCGCCGCCGCTTTCCGCAGCATGTTCCCGCACGTGCCGCTCGACCCGGACGTCCTCTTCGTCGACGACGGCAGGGTCCTCACTTCGGCCGGCGCCGCCTCCGGAGTCGATGTCTGTCTGCACATCGTGCGTCGCGACCACGGCAGCGAGCTGGCCAACAAGGTGGCCCGGCGCTGTGTGGTGCCGCCCTGGCGGGACGGCGGCCAGGCCCAGTACATCGAGCAGCCCGTCCCCGAGCCCTCGGCATCGAGTACGGCCGCCACCCGGGCGTGGGCGCTCCGGCGGCTCGGTGACCCGCTCGCCCTGGCCGACCTCGCGGGCCATGCCCGGATGAGTGCGCGCACCTTCAGCAGGCGGTTCCAGGACGAGGTGGGCATGAGCCCCGGCCGCTGGCTCATCCAGCAGCGGGTCGCCCGCGCCCGCCATCTGCTGGAGGCCAGCGACCTCTCGGTGGATCAGATTGCCGGCGAGGTGGGCTTCGCCACCGGCACCTCGCTGCGCCAGCACCTGCACGCGGCGATCGGTGTCACACCGCAGGCGTACCGGCGCACCTTCCGAGCGGGGGCCGTCAGCCACTGAACGATCTCGGCCGCCCGTGCGTCGGAGGAGGGACACGACGTTCGGCGGACAGGGGCGGGGCATGCGCGGGAGAGTCGCGGCGACGGTGGTTCTGGTCGGGCTGACGGTGGCGGGGTGTGGCGACGCGACCCGCGAGGACCTGGTCGTCACCGGCACACCGCCACCCACGCCGTATGCCGGACCGCTGAACGTGCCGCTCAAGCCGGCTCCCGAGGACGGCGACGAGGACGAGGGGACCGTACGGGCGCTGCGGGCGAGCTCGGGCGCGGCGGGCCGTGCCCTGGAGTGCGACGGGGACATCTACGAGGGCGGCGGGGCCGACAGATGGAGCAAGGGCGACGGCGGCTCCACGCCCGAGGGGGGTCTTGAGGCGTACTTCGACATCGAGCAGCCCGAGCTACCGGAGTCCGGCTACCGGGTGGAACGGGAGGAGGGCGGCCGCGTCCTGTTCTCCTTCGATGTCGGCGGCAGGACGAAGGTCGCCGTCGTCGTCGCCAAGGACCAGCCGCACCGCCCCGGTTGGGGCCCGGAGACCAGTGCCTCGTGTGACCCGGCCGAACTCCCGGCGAGCTTCACCGACTCGAAGGACTACGAGATCTGGACCGACCGGGACGGCCGGCGGGTCGCCATCATCAAGGTGAGCAGCGCCGAGGGGGCGGAGCACTGCGACTGGCAGAGCGCGCACTTCCTGGGCCTGGGGCACGGCAAGGACGCCGTGCTGTACGCGCGCGATCCCGCGAAGGTCCTCGGCACTCAACTGCTCACCTCCGCCTACGACGCAGACGTCCCCATGCCCGCCGACGCTCGCGACACCGGCTACCGCTTCCACGACTGGCAGCTGTGGGTGACGCCCGACAAGAAGAAGGTCTACGTCCGCACCCCGGACGGGGTGGAGGCGTGGCCGCGGACCAAGAACGGGGTGGGCTGCGCTTGAGAGGCTCGCCGATCGACGACACGTGGACCTCAGCCCGCGCCGTGCGGCGGGGTCGGCCGGTTCCAGACGGCGTCGGACCGGTCGATGACCCGCCGGAGTTCGGGGGCGCTTCGAGGGGACATGGCCCGCGTCACCGTGTCGAGGAGGGCGCGGGCTTCGAGCGGATCGCCGCAGCAGTCGCCGTAGGGGTAACCCCCCTCGTAGTCGCGCCACAACTCGCGCTCGGGACGGTGGACGTAGTCCTTCCACAGGCGCAGGGCCGCACCGACGTCTCCTGGGTGCAGATAGTTGCGGGTGCGTTCGAGCTGGGTGATCTCGGACAGCGCACGGGCGGACAGGCCGTTGATGGCCGGCCTTGTGTCCTGCGTCCGGTGGCGGGAGCCGCTGGCCCGGACGCGTCCTGACCGGCTACGCGGCATGGACCTTTCGGTTCGTTGTCATGCCGGAGAGGGTGTCACGATCTTGACCGGTTCTCGAACGGGTTTCGGGTTCACCGGCTGACGTGCAGGGCGACGAGCAACTGCCAGACCTGGTGGGCGATTTCCTCCGGGGTGGCCTCCAGGAGACCGTGCAGCCAGTCGGCGAGGACCCCCGCGAAGGTGGCGGCGACGGCGGAGGCGATGAGCGGGGCGTCCGCCGCGCCCACCAGTTCGCGCTCCGCCAGACTCCGGGCCCGCAGGTCCCGGTGCAGCACCCGGCCGAGCGGGCCGCCGCCGCCCGGGCTCAACAGGGCGCGGTAGAGGGCGGCGTGCGGGGCGAGTTCGGCGAAGAAGGCGAGCAGTGCGTCAGGCGCGGACACCGGGTCGGGCCGCCCGCGCCAGGCGTGCAGCGCGTCCACGGCCTCGCGTACGACATCGGCGCAGGCGTCGACCGCCAGGGCCTCCAGGTCGGCGTAGTGCACGTAGAAGGTGGCCCGGCCGACGCCCGCCCGGCGCACCAGGTCGGCGACGCCGACCTCCGTCAGCGGGCGCCGGGCGCACTCTTCCAGGAGGGCCTGGCGCAGCTTCGCCCTGGTGCGGGCGGCCCGCGGGTCCTCGGGCGCCGCTGAGCGGGTCGTCACTGCGCGATGAGGACGGCGGCCAGGGCCAGCGCGCCCGGCAGGGCCTGCGCGAAGAGGATGCGGCGGTTGGCGGTGACGGCGCCGTACACCCCGGCGACCACGACGCACACCAGGAAGAACACCTGGACCCGGAACCCGGTCGGATCAGCGGCGATCAGCCCCCAGACCAGGCCCGCCGCCAGAAACCCGTTGTAGAGCCCCTGGTTCGCGGCCATCGGCGCCGTCGCGCGCGCCATCTCCGGATCGAACCCGTGCAGTCCCCGCCCCGGCTTCTTCTCCCACAGGAACATCTCCATCACCAGGATGTACGCGTGCAGCGCGGCCACCAGCCCCACCAGCACGTTCGCCACGATCTCCATGTCGACAGACTCCTTTGCGCGCGGCCGTTCACCGCGTTACTTCATGGACAGGTGTCCACTATAGCTGGACTGCTGTCCAGGAAAGTGCCTGTGTGGAAACTCCCGCTGTCGGACCTCGCCGATAGCCTCACGCCTCATGACTGACCAACCGCACAGCGAAGTGACCGTCCGCCGCGCCCGCGCCGCGGACGTACCGGGCCTCGTCGCCTCCAGCGCCGCACTGTTCGCCGAGGACGCCGGGACGAGGGACCCGGGCGTCGATGTCAGCTGGCCGCTCCGGCACGGAGCCGAACGATTCGTCGAGGACGTCGAGGATCCGGGGCGGCTGCTGCTCGTGGCCGAGCACGGTGGGGAAGTGGTGGGCCATCTGTCGGGGACGGTGGCGGACGGTTCGTCCAAACGGCCGGTGAAGGTCGCCACGCTCGTCGCGCTGTACGTGCGTCCGGCCCACCGGCGGACGCGGACCGGTGCCCGGCTGGTCAAGGCGTTCGTGGCCTGGGCGAAGGAGCGGGGCGCCGAAGAGGCCGAGGTGAGCGCCTACGCGGAGAACCCCGACGCCATCCGCTTCTACGAACGCCATGGCTTCGCGGCCCGCACGCTCACGCTGGGCCTGCCGCTGACGTGACCGGAACTCCTGTCGGTCGGGGGGAGTCGAGCGGCCCCGGGCGTCACGGTGCCATGTTCGTAGGTGAGGCTTCGGTGAACGGTTTTGTCGATATGAGCATTCATGTCGGAGCGTGACCGAACACTCACCAATGCGCGGCGGGGAGTTGATCCTTTCGATCTCAAACCCGATAAGCTCCCCTGCGGCGCTGCGAGTTGACACGAACACGCTCGGCCCCTTGCGCTGCGTGCTCGATTCACGTGGTGCCTGCACACCCCCCCCGTTCGATTGTGTTGCTTTCGAAGGATGCAGATGGAACTTGCCACTCCGCCCCCAGCGGCACGGGCACCGGTCGCCTGGTACAGCTGGTGGCTGATGCCGCTGGCCTTAGGAGCCGGTACCGTCGCCGCCGCGGTCGCAGGGCCCGACCAGGCCCAGATACCCGCGACCTTCGCCGGCGCCGCGGTCACCGCGGCCGGCGCCGTCTGCGTACGGCTTCTCGTCCGGTCCCAGGGCCAATTGCGCCGCAACGCGGGTGACTTCCGCGCCTCGCAGGCCGAGCACTCCCAGCAGTGGCAGCAGCATGTGGCGGCCCTGGAACGGAAGTTCGCGGCCGAGCGATCCGCTCTGGAGTCCGGGCTGACCGAGCAGGCCCAGGCCTACGAGGCCCGGCTGTCCGAGGAGGCGCGGGCCTACGAGGCCCGGCTCGCGGAGGAGACGCGGGTTCACGAGGCCCGGCTCGCCGAGGAGACGCAGGTCTCCGAGGCGCGGCTCAGCGAGCGGACCGAGGCCTGGCAGGAGCAGCTCGCCCGTCAGCAGGCGGCGATCGCCCGTCTCGGCGACGAGTTCCTTCCGCATGCGCTCAAGCAGCTGCGCGAGGGCGACTCGATCGACGACATCCTGATGGCCGTCGCCCAGGAGAACGACGCGAGCCCCGAGCTGCGTGCCGACATCCGCAAGGTCCTCAGGACCGCGCTGATCGGCGTGGAGGAGGAGTTCGACCGTTCCACCTCGGCCGAGCAGGCCGTGATCAGCATCGGCAACCGCATCCACGTACTGACCAGCAAGCTGCGCGGCCGTCTGCACGAGATGCAGGGCGAGCACGGCCGGCTGCCCGTCGTGGCCCAGGGCCTGATGGAACTGGACCAGGAGATCGGCCCCGCCGACTGTCTCGCCGCGAGCATCGGCGTGCTCGGCGGCTCCGACCGGCCCGGCCGCCAGTGGCAGGAACCGCAGCGGCTGCTCAGTGTGGTCCGCGGCGGCATCGGTCGGATCAAGGACTTCGACCGCATCCAGGTCCGCCACCTTCCCGAACTCGGCGTCGACGGCGGTCTGGTGGACCACCTCACGCTGATCTTCGCCCACCTCCTGGACAACGCGGCGCGCTACTCGCCGCCCACCGAACCCGTGGTCGTCTCCGGCAAGGAGGTCCCCAACGGCGTCGGCATCGAGATCCAGGACGCGGGCAAGGGCCTCAACGAGGAGAAGAAGCGCGAGGCCGAGCAGTCGCTCGACGGCGTCGCGGCGGGCCCCGGTCTCGGCGGCCTCTCGGAGGACGCCAACCTCGGGCTTCGCGTGGTCGGCGCCCTGGCGCGCCGGTACGGCATCCGGGTCACCTTCGCGGACTCGCCCTGGCTCGGCACCTCGGTGGTCGTCGTGGTTCCCCACAAGTACTTCAGCCCGTTGGCCGCTCCGGTCACCGAACCGGTGGCCCCCGCCGCCGCGGTCGAGGCCGCGCCCGCCCGGGAGTCGGTGGAGGACGTGCCCGCAGCCGCCGAGGACGTGGACACCACGCCCGGTGGTCTGCCGCGCCGCAGAAGCAGGCGGACCGAGGCGCCGGCCACGCCGGTGAGGTCCGCCGAGCGGACCGAGGAGCCCGTGGCCGCCGTGCCGCCGGACACCTCTTTCGCCGGCCTCGCGGCCTTCGCCACCGCCGGACGCGACAGCGCTCCGCCGCGTGAGCCCGTCGCGGAGGCCGCACGCGAGACGACCGCCGGACGCGAGTCCAACGAGCACCGCACTGAAGAGAGCGACTAGTCCACATGACGCAACAGGGAACCGACGTGAGCTGGGCGCTCCGCGATCTGACGGAGAGCATCCAGGAGATCCGCTTCGCCCTCGTGGCCTCCAGCGACGGCAAGGCCATCACCTCCTACGGCGCCGAGGACCCCGACGACGTGGACCGCTTCGCCGCCGTGGTCGCGGGCCTGCAGGCGCTGGCCCAGCCGGTCGCCGCACAGTTCCCGCAGTACGCGGGGCAGTTGCGCCTCGCGATGATCGAGGTGGACGGCGGCCATCTCTTCGTGGTGCGGGCCGGTGTGGAGACGTACCTCGGAGTCCTCGCCAAGGAAGGGCTCGACCAGGGCCTGCTCGGACATCAGATGAGGGACCTGGCGCGAAGGATGGGTGAGCTCCTCGGCACCACTCCGCGCCTGGAGGAGCACTCTGGATGAGTGGTCCCCGACCGCCCGTCGACCCGTCCGGTCTCGAGCGCTACTACGTCCTCACCGGTGGCCGCAGCGGGCCGGGCGGTTCGGCGTCGACCCTTGACGTGGCGACCCTCATCGTCTCCCGCGTCGCAGCCGTCCCCGGTCTGCAGCACGAGCACGAGGAGATCCTCCGGCGCTGCCGCGATCCGCTGTCGGTGGCCGAACTCGGCGCCCATCTCGGATTGCCCTTCAACATTCTCGCGGTGCTGCTGACCGATCTGCTGGACGCAGGCCGCGTCGAAGCCCGCGATCCCATTCCGGCGTCCGGCGCCGGCAGCGGGCCCGACCTCGCGCTCCTTGAGGAGGTACTCAGTGGACTTCAAAGGCTTTGACCACCCCGACCGGCAGACGGACGGGGAGACCCGCTCGGTGAAGGTGATGATCGCCGGCGGTTTCGGTACCGGAAAGACCACGATGGTGCGCTCCGTCAGCGACATCAAGCCGCTGACCACCGAGGAGACCCTGACCCAGGCCAGCGCGGACGTCGACAACCTGATCGGGGTGGCGGACAAACAGGAGACCACCGTCAGCCTCGACTTCGGCAAGATCGGTATCAACGACCAGCTGGTGCTGTACCTGTTCGGGACGCCGGGCCAGGAGCGGTTCTGGTTCCTGTGGAACGGACTGTTCAAGGGCGCCCTCGGAGCGGTGGTCCTGGTGGACACCCGGCGGCTGGCCTCCAGCTTCCGTGCGATCGAGGAGATGGAGCGGCAGGACGTCCCTTTCGTCATCGCGCTGAACGTCTTCCCCGACTCCAAGGAACACCCGATCGAAGAGATCCGCGACGCCCTGGACATCTCCCCGCACACCCCGATCGTGGCCTGCGACGCCCGCGACCGGAACTCCAGCCGTGACGTGCTCATCGCGCTGATACGTCATCTCAAGGAACGCTCGGCCGTCGCACTGGAGCCCCGATGAACGACCAGCCCTTAAACGGCCCCGACGCCCCGCGCGGCTGCCCCGTCGCGCACGGCGGCGCCGACGACCTCACCCGGCTGTACGGGCCCGAGGCGGCGCTCGACTCGCGCGGCATCTATGCGCGGCTGCGCAAGGAGTACGGGGCGGTGGCGCCGGTTCTCCTGGACGGCGACATCCCCGCCTGGCTGGTCCTCGGGTACCGCGAGAACCGCCGGGTGCTCGACAACCCCCGCCAGTTCGCCCGGGACTCGCGGAACTGGCGGGACTGGCGGGAGGGCCGGATCGCGGAGACCTCTCCGCTGGTTCCGATGCTCGGCTGGCGTCCCGACTGCGTGTCCCTGGACGGCGAGGAGCACCGCAGGCTGCGCGGCGCCGTCAACGACGTACTGCAGGCTGCTGCCGGCCGCGGGGTCCGGCGCCACGCCACGAATTTCGCCAACAAGCAGATCGACACGTTCGCGGACAGCGGCCGCGCCGATCTGGTGGCGGACTACGCCGACCTGCTGCCGATGCTCGTGATGTCCCGCATTCTGGGGCTGGCCGAGGCGGAGGGGCGCCGGCTTGTCGAGTCCTGCGCCCAGGTGCTCAAGGGCGGCGCGGACGCCGTGATGCACGACGGCATGATCAGGGAGATCTTCGGTGAACTCGCCGAGCGCAGGCGGTCCGAACCAGGCTCCGACCTCGCCACCGGTCTGCTGGAGCATCACGCGGACCTCGACCACGACGAAGTCGTCCATCACCTGCGCGTGGTGCTGATCGCCGCGCACGTCACGACCAATCTGCTGGCCCGGGTGCTGCAACTGCTCCTGACCGACGCCTCCCGGCTCTCCGGGCTGATCAGCGGTGAGCTGAACATCTCGGCGGTGGTGGAGGAGGTCATGTGGAACTCTCCGCCGCTGGCCGTTCTGCCGGGGCGCTTCGCCGCCAGCGATGTCGAACTGGGCGGGCACCGCATCGAGGAGGGCGACCTGCTCGTTCTCGGTCTCGCTCCGGGCAACCTCGACCCCGAGGTCCGGCCCGACCCGGGTGTCTCGGTGCAGGGCAACCAGGCGCACCTGGCGTTCGGCGCGGGCCCGCACGAGTGCCCCGGGCAGAGCATCGGGCAGTCCATGATCGAGGTTGCGGTGGACGTCCTGCTGCACCGGCTGCCGGGC
>NZ_JBMNDS010000112.1:0-28274 GCF_052543295.1 Streptomyces sp. SAS_270 | reverse complement strand
CCCCCCCCCCCCCCCCCCCCCCCCCCCCCCCCCGGGACCGCGCCGCCGCCCCCCTTCCCTTTAGGGGGGCGGACGCGGTGTTTAGGGGGTCGAACGCGTGGCTCGAGCGGCCCCCGCTTGGTTTCAATCGGTACGTGGCCGAATCGGTGCGGACCAGGACACCGACCCAGTGCACGGCCGGCCGATCCAGTTGAAGGGAACGTCCCCCTTATGTCCATCGCGTCCACTGAGCCCGCCCCGACCCGCCCGGTCGGCCCGCTGTTCACCCCGGTGACGCTGGGCGGCGTACCGCTCAAGAACCGCTTCGTCATGGCGCCGATGACCCGCACCATGTCACCGGGCGGCGTTCCCGGGCCCGAGGTCGCGGCCTACTACGCGCGACGGGCACAGCACGGCGTGGGCCTGATCGTCACCGAGGGCACCGTGGTCGACCACCCCGGCTCCTCCTACAACCCGGCCGTGCCGCACTTCTACGGTGAGAAGGCCCTGGCCGGCTGGTCGGAGGTGGTGCGCCAGGTGCACGCGGCCGAGGGCAAGATATTCGCCCAGCTGTGGCACGTCGGCCTCGACCCGCTCGCCGGCGAGGCGCTCGGCCCCGGCACCGCACTGGTGGGCCCCTCCGGACTCGTCGCCCCCGGCCATCAGGTCACCGAGCCGATGACCCAGGCGCAGATCGACGCCGTGGTCGAGGCGTTCGCGCAGGCCGCCGCCGACGCCGAGCGGCTCGGCTTCGACGGCGTCGAACTGCACGGCGGCCACGGCTACCTGATCGACCAGTTCTTCTGGGCGGGCACCAACCAGCGCACCGACGGCTACGGCGGCGACATCGTCGCCCGCACCCGCTTCGCCGTGCAGATCATCGACGCCGTACGCGCCCGGGTCAGCCCCGACTACCCGGTGGTGCTGCGCTTCTCGCAGTGGAAGACCGCCGACTTCACCGCCCGGCTGGCCGAAAACCCGCAGGAGCTGGAGGAGTTCCTCACCCCGCTCGCCCAGTCCGGCGTGACCGCCTTCCACTGCTCGACCCGGCGTTTTTGGATCCCCGAGTTCGAGGGGTCGGACCTGAACCTGGCGGGCTGGACCAAGAAGATCACCGGCAAGCCGGTCATCACCGTCGGCTCGGTGGGCCTGGACGGCGACTTCGTCACCATGTTCGCCGAGGGCACCGGCGCCGGCACCGAGGGCGTCGGCGGGGTCCTGGAGCGGCTGGAGCGCGAGGAGTTCGACCTCGTCGCGGTCGGCCGGGCCCTGCTCGGCGACGCCGAGTGGGTCGCCAAGATCCGCGACGGCCGCGGTGAGGAACTGACCGCCTTCAGCCCGGCCGCCCTGGCCAGCCTCGACTGACACCACCCGCCCGCAGCACCCCGCGGGCGCCCCGGCCCCTGCGGGCCGCGCCACCCGCCGGCGGGGCGGGCGGCGCGCCGCCGGGACCCACCCCGCCGCCGGCAGGCAGCCGCGGCGGACGGCGCGGGCCCAGCCCCGCACCACCGCCCGCCCCGCCCGGCGGCCCGCCCGGCGGATCAAGCCACAGCCGCGTCGCAGCCGAATTTCAGCCGCGGCCGAAGTCCGGCCGCGTCGCAGCCGCAGTTGCAGTCGTAGTTGCAGTCCAGTTGCCGTCGCGGCCGCGGTGCCTTCGGCGCCGAAGACGCCGCCCCCCGACCCGACCCCGCCCCGATCCTGCCCCTGTTTTGCCGGCCGGCCCCGCGCCTGCTCCCATTCCAGCCCCGAGAGGACACCGAACGTCATGTCCGACGTCGCCCAGGCCGAGACCAGTCAGTGCCCGGCCCATGCCACCCCTTCCGCCAGCGACGACAGCGCCGCGCTGGACTTCCCCTTCATCCGCTCCTGCCCGCTCAGCACACCCGACGAGTACGCCCAGCTGCGCCCGCAGCACCCGGCGACCAAGGTCCGGCTGCGGCTGTCCGGCAAGGAGGCCTGGCTGCTCACCCGCTACGAGGACGTGAAGAAGGTCCTCGGTGACCCGGCGATGAGCTCCAACGCCAAGGCGCCCGGCTACCCGCTGCAGTTCGCGGTGCCCGAAGAGGTGCTGCAGTTCGTCAAGTTCCCCTTCTCCGCGCTCGACGCGCCCGAGCACACCACCCAGCGGCGCCTGGTCATCCCCGAGTTCACCGCCCGCCGCATCCAGTCCCTCAAGCCGCGCATCCAGCAGATCGTGGACGAGCGGATCGACGCCATGCTCGCCGCCGGCGGCCCCGTGGACCTGGTCAAGGAACTGGCCGCGCCGGTCCCCTCGCTGCTGTTCTGCGAGATGCTCGGCGCCGACCCGGAGGACATCGACTACTTCCGGCGCTACTCCGAGGTCACCATGAACCGGGACTCCACCCAGGAGGAGATCACGGTTCTCTACACCGAGATGGACGGCTTCCTCGGCCGGCTGATCGAGAAGAAGGAACAGGAGCCGGGCGACGACCTGCTCAGCCGCCTGGTCGTCAAGAACCGCGAGGAGTCCCGCCTCGAACTGGCCGACCTGGTGTCCATCGCCCGGCTGCTGGTGGTGGCCGGCTTCGACACCACCGCCAACATGATCGGCCTGGGCACCCTGGTGCTCCTGCAGAATCCCGAGGTGGCCGACGAACTGCGCGCCGACCCGTCACTGACCCGCAAGGCCGTCGACGAACTGCTGCGCTACCTGTCCATCGCGGACTCCGCGACCGTCCGGGTGGCGAGCGCCGACATCGAGGTCGGCGGGATCACCATCCGCGCGGGCGAGGGCGTCATCGCCAGCAACGGCGCGGCGAACTGGGACGAGACGGTCTTCGACAACCCGCAGGCGCTCGACATCCACCGCGACTCCAAGAACCACCTGGCCTTCAGCTACGGCGCCCACCAGTGCCTGGGCGCCAACCTCGCCCGGGTCCAGCTGGAGATCGTCTTCAGCACGCTGCTGAAGCGGATCCCCACCCTGCGCACGGCCTGCGAGGTCGAGGAGCTGTCGTTCATGCACGGCGGCCACATCTACGGTCTGCACGAACTGCCCGTCACCTGGTGAAAGGACGCGAGATGCGGGTCTTTGCCGACCGCGGGCGGTGCGTGGGCTCCGGCTCCTGCGCGCTCGCGGTCCCCGAGGTCTTCGAACAGAGCAGCACCGACGGGCGGGTGACGCTGGTGTCCGACAGCCCGTCCGCCGAACTGCACGCGGCCACCGAGGAGGCCGCCGACTTCTGCCCGGTGTCCGCCATCACCGTCACCGCGACCTGAGCGGCGCCCGGCCCGTGCCGGCGGCCCGCACCCTTCTTCCCTGAGGAAGACAGGAGGGTGCGGGCCGTCGGCGTGTGCGCGCCCCCGCCGTCCGAGGGCGCGCAGGACACCGGCCGCCCGCGGGGGACGGCGGGCGGCCGGGGATCAGGAGAGGGTGCGCAGCGGGGTCAGGCGGTCTCGACCACCTTGGCCAGCCGCTCCAGCCCCAGCACCAGGTTGGAGCTGAGGAACTTGCCGATCGCCTCGCCGACCTCGGCGCTCTGCGGACCGTCGAGGATCGCCGAGTGGGTGATCGTCACACCGCCCTTGCCGTTGTCGACGGCACGCAGGCTGGTGCGCAGGAACGTCTCGTCCTTCACGCCCGACTCGGAGGTCGGCGCCATGCACTCCAGGGTGAAGCCCTCGTTCTCGACGACGTCGACGAGGGTGAAGGGCACCGGCTGCGGGTGGTGGCCCTGCTCCGGGTCCTGCTCGATGACACCCTTGGCGCCGGAGACGAACGGGCCCTGCACACGGATCGTGCTGACGTCGTTGTACCAGTCGCGCCAGGACGGCAGGTCGGTGTAGCGGGCCCACACCGCCGCCGGAGTGGCCTTGGCCTCCACGCTGTGTTCAAACTTCCACATAGTTACCTTCCAACGTCTGACGGCCAGTGAGAACGCGGCGAACCGCAAGCCGGCCGACCGCTATTCCATGAAGTCACAACCGCGCCCGCCGTATCCAGTGCCACGACCCCCTAAGCATTTCCGGCCGAACGCCTCCGCGGGAAACTAGGGGGAGCTGCCGGTGACTTAGGGGGTCGGTCGTCTGGAGTGGCCAAGAGGCGGCTGGATTTAATGAATCGCCAGTGGATTCCAGTGAGGTCTCGGAGCTGAAGCGATGATAAAACTGCCGGAGCCGGACGGTACGCTCACGTCGTACCGGCCCAACCCGTCCCCGCGTGAATTCACCGCGGTGGCCACCCCGTTCCGCAAGCGGTCCATCCTTGCGACGGCACACGTCGTCGGTGATCCGCTGGCCGCCAACGAGCCGTTCGGGCCGCCGGTCGGCCCGCCGCCCGAGCAGCGCCTGGACTGGGACGCCACCCTCACCTTTCGGCGCCACCTGTGGGCGCACGGCTACACCGTCGCCGAGGCGCTGGACACCTCCCACCGCGGCATGGGCCTGGACTGGCCGGGCGCCGCGGAGCTGATCCGCCGCTCCGGCGCCGAGGCCCGCGCGGTCGGCGGCCGGCTGGCCGCGGCCATCACCACCGACCAGCTCGACCCGTTCGCCCAGCACTCCCTCAAGGACGTCGCCGCGGCCTTCGAGCAGCAGCTGGAGGTCGTCGAGGAGGCCGGCGCGCAGGCCATCATCATGTGCAGCCCGCAACTGGCCGCCGTGGCGCAGGGCCCCGACGACTACGCCGAGGTGTACGGCAATCTCCTGCGCCAGGCGACCAAGCCGGCCGTCATCCACTGGATCCTGCCCGAGTGGATCCCCTTCCACGCGGGCTACTTCGGCCACCAGGACCTGGACGCCGCCTACGACGCCCTGATCGACCTGGTCAAGCAGCACCCGGACAAGGTCGACGGCGTCAAGCTCGCCCCGTTGAGCGTGGAGCGCCAGACCGAGCTGCGCCGCCGTCTGCCGCAGGGCGTGCGCTTCTACACCAGCGACACCGACGCCTACCCCGAGCTGCTGCTGGGCGACGAACAGGGCTTCAGCGACGCCCTGTCCCCGGTGTTCGACCCGGTCGCCCCGCTGGCCGCGCAGGCGCTGCGCGCCCTGGACGACGGCGACGACGCCGGCGCCCGCGCCCTGCTGGAGGAGACGCTCGTACTCAACCGGCACGTCTTCGCGGGACCGCTGCGCAGCACCCTCTTCTTCAAGACGGGCCTGGTCTTCCTCGGCTGGCTGGCCGGCCACGCGAGCCACTCCCGGATGGTGTGGGGCGAGCAGGCGGCCCGCTCCGTGCCGCACCTGGCGACCGCCTACCGGCTCGCCGACACCCTCGGCCTCTTCCCCGACCCCGCCCTGGCCCAGCGGCGCATGACGACCTACCTCGCCACGTGCGGGATCGACAACTGACCACCCAGCCAACAGCGGCACGCACCGTAGCGAGAACCACCGGCAGTGCAGGAAGGAAGCGCGCAATGACCAGGGCAGTAGTGCTCGGTGGCGGAATGGCGGGGGTGCTCGCCGCGGTCGCGCTGAGCCGATCGGCCGACGCCGTCACCATCGTCGACAGCGACTTTTACCCCGACACCCCCGCCCCCCGGCGCGGGCTGCCGCAGGGCCACCACAACCACATGTTCATGCGCGGGGGCGTCGAGGCGCTGGAATCCCTGCTGCCCGGCATCACCGAGGAACTGCAGGCGGCCGGCGCCAAGCGCCGCTCGCTGCCCTCCGGAAACCTGACCCGCTCCGGCGAGGGCTGGTTTCGCCGCCAGCCCAGCTCCGCGTACGTGCTGCTGTGCAGCCGCGACCTGACCGACCACGTGGTGCGCGGCCGGGCCCTGGCAAACGAGCGGATCACCGTGCTGCAGGGCACCCGGGTGACGGGCCTGACCGGCAGCGCCGAGCGGGTCACCGGGGTCCGTATCCAGCCGGCCGGCGAGGACGAGCAGACCCTTGACGCCGACCTCGTGGTGGATGCCACCGGCCGCCGCTCCAAGGCCCCCGACTGGCTCGCCGCCCTCGGCGTGCCGGCGGTCTACGAGGAGGTCGTGGACGGCGGATTCGCCTACGCCAGCCGGGTGTTCGAAGCACCGCCCGGCCTGCGCGAGGACTTCCCCGGCGTGCTCATCCAGGCCCAGGCCGGCACCGGCAAGCCCGGCCGTGGCGCGGCGCTGCTGCCCAACGAGGGCCGCCGCTGGATCGTCACCCTCTTCGGCACCCGCGGCGCCGTGCCGCCCACCGACGAGGAGGGCTTCGTGGAGTTCGCGCGCGCCACCCGCCACCCGGTCATCGCCGAGCTCATCGACAAGGCCCGGCCGGTCTCCGAGATCCGCCCCTACCGGGGCATGGCCAACCGCCGCCGCTACTACGAGAAGCTGCCGGTCCCGGAGGGCTTCCTCGCCACCGGCGACTCGCTGATGGCACCCAACCCGAACTACGGCACCGGCATGTCCCAGGCCGCCCGCCAGGCCGTCGCCCTGCGCGAGACGCTGCGCCGCCACCGCGGCCTGCGCCCCGGCCTGTCCCGCAAGGCCCAAAAGGCCCTCGCCAAGATCGCCGTCGCACCGTGGATGGCGGCCACCACCCAGGACCACTTCTTCCCGGACGTGCAGTCCAACGCCAAGCGCCGCCCCAGCCCCTCCCAGCAACGCCTCAACGAGCGCATCACCAAGGTCGCCGCGGAGAACGGGCGGGTCGCCGAGGCGGTGTTCAACGCCGCCGCCCTGTCCGGCTCACCCCTGGCCATCTTCGCGCCCGCGAATCTGCTGGCCCTGCTGCGCGGCCCCCGCCTGCCGCAATTGACCGCGGCTCAAGCAATAGCCCAGTTCCCCGAATTCGGCGACATTCTGGACGCACCCGCCCAGGAAATCGATCACGCCGTTTCCGGGAACTGATCCCGCTTGTTTTCCCGGGTACCCGTCCAGGGTGCCCGGGAATTTTCTCGAAAACCCGGCCCCGGCCCGCTGGTTAGGGGGGCCGGTGACCACCTCTGGGGTTGGCCCCCGGGGACCGTATGAGTAGCGTCGTGGCCGTCCACAGCCACAACAAAATGCAAACAATGCGACACGGAGTCGAGGGGGTGGCCCGAGTGGGCGCTGAGGAATTCTCGGGGGTGATTCCGTGGATCGTCTCGGGAAAGAGCGCGAACGCGCTGCGGGCACAGGCCGACAAGCTGCACACACACCTGAGCGAGCGGCCCGGGCAGCGCCCGGGCGACATCGGCCTGTCACTGGCCACCACCCGCGCCCAGCTCGGGCACCGCGCGGTGGTGCTCGGCACCGACCATGACAGCCTGCTCACCTCCCTCGCCTCCTTCGCCGCCACCGGCACCGGAGCCCTGGCGGTCAGCGGCGCGGCGGGCGGCGGCGAACCGCGGACCGTGTTCGTCTTCCCCGGCCAGGGCTCGCAGTGGGAGGGCATGGCCGTCGAACTGCTCGACCAGTCACCGGTGTTCGCCGCCCAGCTGACCGCCTGCGCCCAGGCGCTGGCGGAGTTCGTCGACTGGGACCTCATCGGCGTCCTGCGCGGCCAACAGGGCCAGCCCGGCCTGGAACCGGTCGACGTCGTCCAGCCGGTGCTGTGGGCCGTGATGGTCTCCCTCGCCGCCCTGTGGCGCTCCTACGGCGTCGAACCCGCCGCGGTCGTGGGCCACTCCCAGGGCGAGATCGCCGCCGCCACCGTCGCCGGAGCGCTCTCCCTGCAGGACGGCGCCCGCGTCGTCGCCCTGCGCAGCCGCCTCATCAAACAGCGGCTGGCCGGCAAGGGCGGCATGATGTCCGTACCGCTGTCCGCCGCCGCCACCTCCCCCCGCCTGGCCCGCTGGGACGGCCGCCTGCAACTGGCCGCCGTCAACGGCACCTCCACCGCCGTCGTCTGCGGCGAGAGCGACGCCCTGGACGAACTGTTCGCCGAACTGACCGAGGAAGGCCTGCGCGTCCGCCGCATCCCGGTGGACTACGCCTCCCACTCCCACTTCGTCGAGGAGATCGAGGACCAGCTCCAGGAGATCCTCGCCCCCGTCGCACCCCGCTCCACCCGGCTGCCGTTCTACTCCACCGTCACCGGCGACCTCCTCGACACCGCCGCCCTGGACGCCGCCTACTGGTACACCAACCTGCGCCGCACCGTCCGCTTCGACGAAGCCACCAAGGCCCTGCTGCGCGACGGCTTCACCCTGTTCGTCGAACCCACCGCCCACCACCTCCTCAAGACCGGCGTACAGGAATCCGTCGACGCCGCCGAGAAACAGGCCGGCGTGGTCGGCTCGCTGCGCCGCAAGGAGGGCGGCCTGCTCCGCTTCGCCACCTCGCTCGCCGAGGCCTGGGTGCGCGGCGCCCCGGTGGACTGGGCCACCTTCTTCGACCACACCGACGCCCGCACCACCGACCTGCCCAGCTACGCCTTCCAGCGCAAGCGCTACTGGCGCAAGGTGCCCACCGTCGGCGGCGGGGTGCCCGACCTCGGCCAGATGGGTGTCGAACACCCGCTGCTGGCCGCCGCCGTGGAGAGCGCCGAGTCCGGCGGGCACGTCTTCACCGGCCGGCTCTCGCTGAGCACCCACCCCTGGCTCGCCGACCACGAGGCACTGGGCACCGTCCTGCTGCCCGCCACCGCCTTCGTCGAACTGGCCGTCCGGGCCGGCGACCAGGCCGGCTGCGCCACCCTGGACGAACTGACCCTGCACGCCCCGCTGGTACTGCCCGAACGCGGGGGAGTGGCCCTGCAGGTAGCGCTCGGCGCCCCCGACGGCCAAGGCGCCCGCCCGCTGAGCATCCACTCCCGCGCCGACGGCGAGGACCAGCCCTGGACCCGCCACGCCTCCGGCACACTGAGCGCGCAGCCCTCCGACGCCGGCGTCGACCTCACCCAGTGGCCGCCCCCCGGCGCCGAGCCGATCGGCCTGGACGGCGCCTACGACCGCCTCTTCGGCCGGGGCTACGCCTACGGCCCCGTCTTCCAGGCCCTGAGCGCCGTATGGAAACGCGGCGAGGAACTGTTCGCCGAGGTCACCCTGCCCGAGCAGGCACACGGCGACGCCCAGGCCTTCGGCCTGCACCCGGCCCTGCTGGACGCCTGCCTGCACGCCGAACTCGTCGCCGCCCAGGACACCCACACCACAGAAACGGTCCTGCCCTTCGCCTGGACCGGCGTCCAGCTGCACGCCGTCGGCGCCACCGCCCTGCGCGTCCGCCTGCTCACCGACGCCCGCGGCAACACCCGCCTGGACGCCGCCGACGCCGGCGGCAGCCCCGTCATCAGCGTCGAGTCCATCGTGGCCCGCGCCGTCCAGGCCGGCCAGCTCGAAACCGCCGGACAACGCCGCGAACTGCCCTACCGCCGCACCTGGAGCGCCCTGCCGCTGGACGCCACCACCCCCCAGGCCGCACCCGTCCACGTCCACAGCCTGGACGACCTCGACCCCACGCAGCCCGTCCCCGCCCTCGTGGCCCTCGAACTGCCGGCACCCGACGCCCAGAACACCCCCGACGCCGTCCGCGCCACCGCCCACCGCGCCCTGCACCTCGTGCAGAGCTGGCTGGGCGAGGACCGCTACGCCGACGCCCACCTGGCCGTCATCACCCACGGCGCCGTCACCGCCCCCGACGACCACACCGCACCCGACCTCACCCTCGCCCCCGCCTGGGGCCTGCTGCGCGCCGCACAGGCGGAAAACCCCGGCCTGATCACCCTCGCCGACCTGGACGACACCGACGCCTCCCGCCAGGCCCTGCCCGCCGCCCTGGCCACCGGCGAACCCGAACTCGCCCTGCGCGGCGGCACCGCCTACGCCCCCCGCCTCACCCGCACCACCGACACCGACGTTGACACCGCGGCCGGGTCCAGCGCACCCGACCCCGAGGGCACCGTCCTGATCACCGGCGGCACCAGCGGCCTGGGCGCCCTCCTCGCCCGCCACCTGGTCACCGAGCACGGCGCCCGGCACCTGCTGCTCACCAGCCGGCGCGGCGCCGACGCCCCCGGCGCCACCGAACTGCACGAGAGCCTCACCGCCGCCGGCGCCACCGTCACCCTGGCCGCCTGCGACGTCGCCGACCGCGACGCGCTGGCCCGCCTGCTCGCCACCATCCCCGACGCCCACCCCCTCACCGCCGTCATCCACGCCGCCGGCGTCCTCGACGACGCCACCGTGGCCGCCCTCACCCCCCAGCGCCTCGACACCGTCCTGGCCCCCAAGGCCGACGCCGCCTGGCATCTGCACGAACTCACCGCCGACTGCGACCTGAAGCTGTTCGCCCTGTTCTCCTCCGCCGCCGGCACGCTCGGCGCCGCCGGACAGGCCAACTACGCCACCGCCAACGTCTTCCTCGACGCGCTCGCCGCCCACCGCCACGCCGCCGGGCTGCCCGCCACCTCCATGGCCTGGGGCCTGTGGGCCGAGGCCACCGGCATGACCGGCGACCTCGACGAGGCCGCCACCGAACGCCTGCGCCGCCAGGGCTTCCCTGCCATGACCACCGCCGAGGGCCTCGCCCTGTTCGACCAGGCACTCGCCCTCGACGACCCGCTGCTGCTGCTGCTGCGCCTCGACCTTGCCGCCCTGCGCGCCCAGGCCGGCGCCGGCAGCCTGCACCGCATCCTCGGCGAACTCGTCCGCGTCCCCGTCCGCAAGACCGCCACCGCCGGCGCGGCCGGCGGCTCGCTGGCCGACCGGCTGGCCCGGCTGCCCGAACCCGAGCGCGACACCCTCCTGCTCGACCTCGTCCGCTCACACGTCGCCGACGTCCTGGGCCACGACTCCGCCGACGCCGTCGAAGCCGACCGCGCCTTCAAGGAACTCGGCTTCGACTCCCTGACCGCCGTCGAACTGCGCAACCGGCTCAGCGCCACCACCGGCCTGCGCCTGCCCGCCACCCTGGTCTTCGACCACCCCACCGCCCGGGCCGCCGCCCAGCACCTCAAGGCGACCGCACTCGGCGCCGCCGCCACCACCGCCCCCGCACCCCTCACCACCCCGGCCGCCGACGAGCCGATCGCCGTCGTCGCCATGGCCTGCCGCTACCCCGGCGGCGTGCACAGCCCCGAGGACCTGTGGCGGCTGGTCGCCGACGGCGCCGAGACCGTCGACGCGTTCCCCACCGACCGGGGCTGGGACCTCGAGGGCGTCTACCACCCCGAACCCGGCACCCCCGGCCGCACCTACACCCGCTCCGGTGGATTCCTCTACGACGCCGCCGACTTCGACGCCGAGTTCTTCGGCATCAGCCCCAACGAAGCCCTCGGCATGGACCCCCAGCAGCGCCTGCTGCTGGAAACCTCCTGGGAGATCTTCGAACGCGCCGGCATCGACCCGGCCGCCCTGCGCGGCAGCCGCACCGGCGTGTTCACCGGCGCGATGTACCACGACTACGCCAACTCCCGCGCCACCGGCTCCATCAACTCCGGCCGCCTGTCCTACACCTACGGCCTGGAAGGCCCCGCCGTCACCGTCGACACCGCCTGCTCCTCCTCCCTGGTCGCCCTGCACCTGGCGATCCAGGCCCTGCGCTCGGGCGAATGCACCCTCGCCCTGGCCGGCGGCGTCACCGTGATGGCCACCACCGAGGTCCTCGTCGAATTCGGCCTCCAGCAGGGCCTGTCCCGCGACGGCCGCTGCCGCTCCTTCGCCGAGGACGCCGACGGCACCGGCTTCGCCGAAGGCGTCGGCCTGCTCCTGGTGGAACGCCTCTCCGACGCCCGCGCCCACGGCCACCCCGTCCTCGCCGTCATCAAGGGCAGCGCCGTCAACCAGGACGGCGCCAGCAACGGCATCTCCGCCCCCAACGGCCCCGCCCAGCAGCGCGTCATCCGCCAGGCCCTGGCCAACGCCGGGCTCCAGGCAGCCGACGTCGACGTCATCGAGGCCCACGGCACCGGCACCACCCTCGGCGACCCCATCGAGGCCCAGGCCCTGCTCGCCACCTACGGCCAGGACCGCCCCGCCGAGCGGCCGGTCTACCTCGGCTCCATCAAGTCCAACATCGGACACACCCAGGCCGCCGCCGGAGCCGCCGGACTCATCAAGGCCATCGAGTCGATCCGGCACGGCATCCTGCCCAAGACCCTGCACGCGGACACCCCCTCCCACAAGGTGGACTGGACCCAGGGCAACCTGCAGCTGCTCACCGACGCCCGCGACTGGCCGGCCGGCGACGCACCCCGCCGCGCCGCGGTCTCCTCCTTCGGCATCAGCGGCACCAACGCCCACGTCATCGTCGAACAGGCACCCCCCGAGCCCGCCGAAGCAACCACACCTGCGTCCCCCGACACCGGCGAGAGCACCACCGGCGCCCTGCCCTGGCTGCTGTCCGGCCGCACCCCGCAGGCCCTGCGCGGCCAGGCCGCCAAACTCGCCGCCTGGCTCGCCACCCACCCCGACGCCGACGCACCGGACATCGCCCACACCCTCGCCGTCGAACGCACCGCCTTCGAACACCGCGCCGCAGTACTCGCCGAAGACCGCGAACAGGCCCTGCGCGCCCTCACCGCCCTGGCCGAGGGCGACCTGCCCGCCACCGCCGTACGCGACCGATCCCGCACCTCCGGCCGCAAACTCGCCTTCCTGTTC
This sequence comes from Streptomyces sp. SAS_270, assembly GCF_052543295.1. Lineage (NCBI taxonomy): Bacteria > Bacillati > Actinomycetota > Actinomycetes > Kitasatosporales > Streptomycetaceae > Streptomyces > Streptomyces sp. SAS_270. The sequence goes on along the minus strand of NZ_JBMNDS010000112.1, from coordinate 15,829 downwards.
ACCGGACAAGGCGCACAGCGCATCGGGATGGGCCGTGAACTGCACGCCGCCCACCCGGTGTTCGCCGAGGCCTTCGACGCCGTACTGGCCGAGCTGGAACCGCTGCCGCTGCGCGAAGTCATGTGGGGCGAGGACGCCGAACGGCTCAGCCGTACGGAGTTCACCCAGCCCGCCCTGTTCGCACTGGAAGTGGCGCTGTACCGGCTCCTCGAATCGTGGGGCGTCAAGCCCGACTACCTGGCCGGGCACTCCATCGGTGAGTTCGCTGCCGCGCATGTGTCCGGGGTGCTGTCACTGGCGGATGCGGCGAAGCTGGTTGCCGCGCGCGGCCGGTTGATGCAGGCGCTGCCGGAGGGCGGCGCGATGGTCGCCCTGCAGGCCACCGAGGACGAGGTACGCCCGCTGCTGGCCGACGGCGTGGGCATCGCCGCCGTCAACGGGCCCACCGCAGTGGTCGTTTCGGGTGTGGAGGCGGAGGCGCTGCGGATCAAGGCGCACTTCGAGGCGGAAGGCCGCAAGACCACCCGCCTGAAGGTCTCCCACGCCTTCCACTCCCCGCTGATGGAACCGATCCTCGACGACTTCCTGGCGGTGGCCCGGGAACTGACCTACGCCACCCCCACCATCCCGATCGTCTCCACCGTCACCGGCCTGCTCATCGACGCCGACGACATCGCCACCCCCGAGTACTGGGTCCGGCACATCGGCGCCACCGTCCGCCACGCCGACGCCGTCGCCCAGCTGGCCGCACAACACGTCGGCACCTTCCTGGAGATCGGCCCCGACGCCGCACTGACCGCGACCGGCCCCGACTGCCTCAGCGGCCGCGAAGAGACCGACGCCGTGTTCGTGGCCACCCTGCGCCGAGGCCGCGAAGAACGCCGGGAACTGGCCTCGGCCCTCGCGCTGGCCCACTGCCGCGGCACCACCGTGAACTGGACGGCGTACTTCGCCGGACACCCGGCCCGCCGGACCGAACTGCCCACCTACGCCTTCCAGCACCGCTCCTACTGGCTCGCCGAGACCGGCGGCGACGGCGTCGTCGTCATCGGCGGCACCGGCGCCCCCGAGCAGGAGGACGCCGACACCGGGCGCTGGCAAGAGATCCTCGCCCTGCCCGACGGCGAGCGGGAACGGGCCGCCCTGGCCCTGGTGCGCAACCAGGTCGCCGCGGTCCTCGGCCACGAATCGGCCGACGCCGTCGAAGCCGACCGCGCCTTCACCGAACTCGGCTTCGACTCCGTGGCAGCCGGCGAACTCCACAAGCGCCTCACCCGCCTCACCGGACAAGGACTGCCGGCCACCCTCGCCTTCGACCACCCCAACTCCCAGGCAGTGGCAGCCCTGCTGCTCCAGACGGACACGGCGGCCGGGACCGGAGCGGCCCATTCACTCCTCGCCGAACTCGACCGCCTCGAAACGGTCCTGTCGTCCGCCCCCGAACTCAACGGCGACACCACCCGCGTCACCACCCGGATCGAGGCCCTGCTGCGTGCCTGGCGCGACACCCGGGACACGGCCGCCGAACAACAGCCACAGGACGACCTCACCACAGCCACCGACGACGAGCTCTTCCAGGCACTGGACAACCTCGAGATTGGTTCATGAGCGATGGGGACTGACGACAAACTTCGTGACTACCTCAGGCGCGCCACGGCCGATCTCCAGCAGACCAAACGGCGGCTGCGCGAGGTCGAGGCCAAGAACCACGAGCCGATCGCCATCGTGGCCATGAGCTGCCGCTACCCCGGCGACGTCAACTCGCCCGAGGCGCTGTGGAACCTCGTGGACCGCGGCCAGGACGCCATCTCCACCTTCCCCGACAACCGCGGCTGGGACACCGAGAACCTCTACGACCCCCAGCCCGCCACCCCCGGCAAGACCTACAGCCGCGAGGGCGGGTTCCTGCACGACGCCGGATACTTCGACGCCGACTTCTTCAAGATGAGCCCCAAAGAGGCCAAGGAGACCGACCCGCAGCAGCGGCTGCTGCTGGAGACCGCCTGGGAATCCCTGGAACGCGCGGGCATCGACCCGCTCACCCTCAAGGAGACCCGGACCGGCGTCTTCGTCGGCGTCGTCTACCACGACTACCTCGTCGGCGGCGGCACCGGCAGCCTGGCCAGCGTCGCCTCCGGCCGCATCGCCTACACCCTGGGCCTGGAAGGCCCCGCCGTCACCGTCGACACCGCCTGCTCCTCCTCCCTGGTCGCCCTGCACCTGGCGGTCCAGGCCCTGCGCGCGGGCGACTGCACCCTCGCCTTCGCCGGCGGCGCGACCGTCATGGCCCACCCGCACGCCTTCGTCGGCTTCAGCCAGGACCGCGGCCTGTCCCCGGACGGCCGCTGCAAGTCCTTCGCCGACGCCGCCGACGGCACCGGCTGGGGCGAAGGCGTCGGCATGCTGCTGGTGGAACGCCTCTGCGACGCCCGCGCCCAGGGCCACCCCGTCCTCGCCGTCGTCCGCGGCTCCGCCGTCAACCAGGACGGCGCCAGCAACGGCATCTCCGCCCCCAACGGCCCCTCCCAGCGCCGGGTCATCCAACAGGCCCTCGCCTCCGCCCAGTTGACCGCCGCCGACGTCGACGCCGTCGAAGCCCACGGCACCGGCACCGTCCTCGGCGACCCCATCGAGGCCCAGGCCCTGCTCGCCACCTACGGCCAAAACCGCCCCGCGGAGCGGCCGCTGTGGCTGGGCTCCCTGAAGTCGAACATCGGACACGCCCAGGCCGCCGCCGGCGTCGGCGGCATCATCAAGGTCGTCGAGGCAATGCACCACGACGTGCTGCCCCAAACCCTGCACGTCGACGAGCCCAGCACCAAGGTCAACTGGGCGGAGGGCGCCATACAGCTGCTGACCGAGGCCCAGCCCTGGCCCGCCACCCCCGGCCGCCCGCGCCGCGCCGGCATCTCCTCCTTCGGCTTCAGCGGCACCAACGGCCACGTCATCATCGAAGAGGCCCCACCCGCCGAGGAACTCCCCCCGCAGCAACCCGCCACCGGCGACGCCAGGACCGTCCCCGTCCTGCTCTCCGCCAAGGGACCCGACGCCCTGCGCGACCAGGCACGCCTCCTGCTCGCCCGCGCCGACGCCGACGACCGGCCCACCCTCCTCGACCTCGGCCACACCCTCGCCACCACCCGCACCGCCCTGCCCGACCGGGCCGCCGTCATCGCCGGCGACCGCACCGAACTCCTGCGCCGCCTCACCGCCCTCGCCGAGGACCGCCCCTCACCCGGCATCGTCCAAAGCAGCGCCTCACGCGACGACGGCCTGACCGCCTTCCTGTTCACCGGACAAGGCGCGCAGCGCATCGGGATGGGCCGTGAACTGCACGCCGCGTTCCCGGTGTTCGCCGACGCCTTCGACGCCGCACTCGCCGAGATCGATGCGCCGCTGCGCGAGGTCATGTGGGGTGAGGACGCCGAACAGTTGAGCCGTACGGAGTTCACCCAGCCCGCCCTGTTCGCGCTGGAAGTGGCGCTGTACCGGCTGCTCGAATCGTGGGGGATCAAACCCGACTACCTGGCCGGGCACTCCATCGGCGAGTTCGCTGCCGCGCACGTGTCCGGGGTGCTGTCACTGGCGGATGCCGCGAAACTTGTCGTGGCGCGGGGCCGGTTGATGCAGGCGCTGCCGGAGGGCGGCGCGATGGTCGCCCTGCAAGCCACCGAGGACGAGGTACGTCCCCTGCTGGCCGACGGCGTGGGCATCGCCGCCGTCAACGGGCCCACCGCGGTGGTCGTCTCCGGCGTGGAGGCCGAAGCGCTGCGGATCAAGGCGCACTTCGAGGCGGAGGGCCGCAAGACCACCCGTCTGAAGGTCTCCCACGCCTTCCACTCCCCGCTGATGGAGCCGATGCTCGCCGACTTCCGTGCCGTCGCACAGCAGCTGACCTACGGCGAGCCCTCCCTTCCGATCGTGTCCACCCTCACCGGCACCCTCGTCAGCGAGGAACTGCGCGACCCGGAGTACTGGGTCCGCCACGTCCTTGAGACCGTCCGCTTCACCGACGCCGTGCAGGCACTGGCCGGCAAGGGCGTCACCACCTACCTCGAACTCGGCCCGGACGCGACCCTGAGCGCGATGGGCGGGCAGAACACCGACGGCCACTTCGTGCCGCTGCTGCGCCGCGACCGCGACGAGGAGAACGAACTGGTCACCGCCGTCGCACTGGCCCACTGCCGAGGCATCCGCGTCGACTGGCGGGCCTTCTTCGCCGGACGCGGGGCCACCCGGGTCGACCTGCCCACCTACGCCTTCCAGCGACGCTGGTTCTGGCGCGACCCGGAGACCACCGCCACCCCGGCCGCGCCGCCGGCCGCAGACGCCGTGGACACCGCCGTCTGGCATGCGCTGGAGCGCACGGACACCGACGTACTGGCCGACCGGACCGGCATCCCCGCACCCCTCCTGGAGAAGGTACTGCCCGCCCTGAACGACTGGCGCCACAAGCAGCGCGACCAGGCCCGCACCGACGCCTGGTGCTACCGCGTCGACTGGCAGCCCGTGCACCTCCCGGACACCGCACGAAACACACCCGACGGAACCTGGCTGCTCGCCGTGCCCGAGGGCCGCACCCACGACCCGCGGGTGCGCGCGCTCACCGAAGGACTCGCCGCCCAGGGCGTATGGACCGTACGGCTGGAGGTCGGCGACCAGGACCGCGAGGCACTGGCCGGACAACTGCGCGCCTACACCAACCTGGCCGGCACCCTCTCCCTGCTCGCCCTCGACGACCGCCCCCACCCGCGCCACGGCTCCCTGACGCGCGGCACCGCCGCCACCGTCACCCTGGTGCAGGCCCTGCAGGACGCCGGCCTCGGCGCCCCGCTGTGGTGCGTCACCGCGCAGGCGGTCGCCGCCGGACCCGGCCAGAGCACGGCCGACCCGGCCCAGGCAGCCGTCTGGGGCCTGGGCTCCGCCCTTGCACTCGAACTGCCCGAACGCTGGGGCGGCCTGGTCGACCTGCCCGCCACCGTCGACGAGGACGCGGTGCGCCGGCTGTGCCGGGTACTGGCCGATCCCGGCGACGAGGACCAACTCGCCCTGCGCGACAAGGCCGTACTGGGCCGCCGCATGGTCCGCACCCCGCTCGCCGAACAGCCCGCCGTCCGCGACTGGACACCCCGCGGCACCACACTGATCACCGGCGGCACCGGCGGCCTCGGCGCCCACGTGGCCCGCCTGCTCGCCGACCGGGGCGCCGAACACCTGCTGCTGACCAGCCGACGCGGACCGGACGCCGACGGCGTCGGCGACCTCATCGACGAACTCGCCGCACGCGGCACCCACGCCACCGTCGCGGCCTGCGACGCCGGCGACCGCGAAGCCGTAGCCCGCCTGCTCGACTCCATCCCCGAGGACCGGCCGCTGAACGCGGTCGTGCACGCGGCCGGCGTCATGCAGCGCATCGCCCCGCTGTCCGAACTGACCCTGCAGGAGTTCGCCGCCGTCACCGACGCCAAGGCAGGCGGCGCCCGCCACCTCGACGAACTGCTCGGCGACCGCCCCCTGGACGCCTTCGTACTGTTCTCCTCCGGATCGGCGATCTGGGGCAGCACCGGACAGAGCGCCTACGGCAGCGCCAACGCCTGCCTCGACGCACTCGCCGACGCCCGCCGCGCCCGGGGCGCCACCGCCACCTCCATCGCCTGGGGCTCCTGGGACGGCGGCATGGTCGACGCCGAACTCGGCGCCGCCCTCAGCCGGATCGGCACCCCGCCGATGCAACCCGGCCTCGCCGCCGCCGCACTGGGCCGCATCCTCGACCGCGACCTGAGCCACCTGGTCGTCGCCGACATCGACTGGAAGCGCTTCGCCCCCGTCTACACGATGGCCCGCCCCCGCCCGCTGATCGACGCGGTACCCGAGACCCGGGCCGACCCCGACACCGGCACGGCCGCCCAGGGCGGCGCGGACCCCCAGGGCCCCGCCCTCGCCGCACGGCTGAAGGACCTGACCCAGGCCCAGCAGAGCCGGGCGGTCCTCGACCTGGTCCGCGCTCACGTGGGGGCCCTGCTCGGCTACGACGACCCCGCGTCGCTGGATCCGGCACGCCCCTTCACCGACCTCGGCTTCGACTCGGTGGCCGCCACCGACCTCAAACAGGCGCTGTCCGCCGCGACCGGCCTGCGACTGCCGGCCACGCTGGTCTTCGACCACGCCACCCCCGCAGCCCTCGCCGCCCACCTGCGCGACGAACTGTGCCCGCAGACGGACAGCGGCGGGGTGATGGCCGTCCTGGCCGAACTCGACCGGCTGGAGGAGACCCTGGCGGCCCTGCCGCCCGAGGACGTCGAGCGGCACCGCATCCCCGGCCGGCTCCAGACACTCACCTCCCGGCTCGCCGGGACGGGCGCCGCAGCGCCGCCGGACGAGCACCTCGCCGATGACGCAAGCGTCGACGACGTCCTCTCCTTCATCGACAAGGAGCTCGGCCTTGCCTGACCACCCCGGCACCAGCACCAGCACAGGCACCAGCACTGGCATCGACGCCGGCACCGGCCGAACGCGATGACCCGAACCACCGGAACCATGCGTATCCCAAAGGATGTTGCGAGGCGGGCAGATGGCTGACGATCAGAAACTCCTCGGGTACCTCAAGCGGGTCACGGCCGACCTGGCCCAGACCCGCCGCAGGCTCCAGGAGTACGAGGCCAGGGAGCAGGACCCGATCGCCATCGTGGCCATGACCTGCCGCTACCCGGGCGGGGTCACCTCCCCCGAGGAGCTGTGGCGGCTGGTCGCCGACGGCGTCGACGCGGTCGGCCCCTTCCCCGCCGACCGCGGCTGGAACCTGGACTCCGTCGACGACGTCGACTTCGCGCACAGCGGCGGATTCCTCGACGGAGCAGCACAGTTCGACCCCGCCTTCTTCGGGATCTCCCCGCGCGAGGCCGTCGCCATGGACCCGCAGCAGCGGCTGATGCTGGAACTGTCCTGGGAAGCACTGGAGCGGGCCGGCATCCCCGCCGACCAGGTGCGTGGCGGCCAGGTGGCCGTCTTCGCCGGCTCCGGCTTCCAGGACTACGGCGACCTGCTCAACTCCGCCCCCGAGGCAGCCGGCCCCTTCATGGGCACCGCCGCGGTCGCCGCCGTCATCGCCGGCCGCGTCTCCTACACCCTCGGCCTCGAGGGCCCCTCGGTGACCGTCGACACCGCCTGCTCCTCCTCCCTGGTCGCCGTCCACCTCGCCGCCCAGGCACTGCGCGAGGGCGAATGCTCCCTCGCCCTGGCCGGCGGCGTCATGGTGATGTCGACGCCCGGCCCCTTCATCGGCATGGCCCGACAGGGCGGCCTGGCCGCCGACGGCCGCGCCAAGGCCTACGCCGACGCCGCCGACGGCACCGGCTGGGCCGAGGGCGCCGGCATCCTCGTACTCGAACGCCTCTCCGACGCCCGCGCCCACGGCCACCCCGTCCTCGCCGTCGTCAAGGGCTCCGCCATCAACCAGGACGGCGCCAGCAACGGCCTCACCGCCCCCAACGGCCCCTCCCAGCAGCGAGTCATCCGCGAGGCACTCAGCGCCGCCGGAATCTCCGCCACCCAGCTCGACCTGGTCGAGGGCCACGGCACCGGCACCACCCTCGGCGACCCCATCGAGGCCCAGGCCCTGCTCGCCACCTACGGCCAAGGACGCCCCGCAGAGCGGCCGCTGTGGCTGGGCTCCCTGAAGTCGAACATCGGACACGCCCAGGCCGCCGCAGGCGTCGGCGGCATCATCAAGACCGTCATGGCCATGCGGCACGCGACCATGCCGCGCACCCTGCACATCGACCAGCCCTCCACCCACGTCGACTGGGACGCCGGCAACGTCCGGCTGCTCACCGACGAACGCTCCTGGCCACGCGGCGAACACCCGCGCCGGGCCGCCGTCTCCGCCTTCGGCGTCAGCGGCACCAACGCCCACCTCATCCTCGAAGAACCGCCCGCCGCCCCCGAACCCGCCCAGGACGAGGCCGACCCGGCACCCGCCCCGACCGCCTGGCCGGCCGGCGTCCCGCTGCCCTGGCTCGTCTCCGCCCGCAGCGCCGACGCCCTGCGCGCCCAGGCCGAACGGATCGCCGCCCACGCGGACGAGAACCCCGGCCTCGCCGCCCTCGACCTGAGCCACTCCCTCGCCACCACCCGCACCGCGCTGGAACACCGCGCGGTCGTCCTCGCCCCCGACCGCACCGCCGCCGTCACCGCCCTCACCGCCCTCGCCCAGGACGAGACCCGCCCCGAAGCACTGCGCGGAACCGTCTCCGACGGCCTGACCGCCTTCCTGTTCACCGGTCAGGGCGCGCAGCGCATCGGGATGGGCCGTGAACTGCACGCCGCGTTCCCGGTGTTCGCCGACGCCTTCGATGCGGTACTGGCTGAGATCGATGTGCCGCTGCGCGAGGTGATCTGGGGTGAGGATGCCGGGCGGCTGAGCCGTACGGAGTTCACCCAGCCCGCCCTGTTCGCGCTGGAGGTGGCGCTGTACCGGCTGCTCGAGTCGTGGGGGATCAAGCCGGACTACTTGGCCGGGCACTCGATCGGTGAGTTCGCGGCCGCGCATGTGTCCGGGGTGCTGTCCCTGGCGGATGCGGCGAAACTCGTGACCGCGCGGGGCCGGTTGATGCAGGCCCTGCCGGAGGGCGGCGCGATGGTCGCCCTGCAGGCCACCGAGGACGAGGTACGCCCGCTGCTGGCCGACGGTATCGGTATCGCCGCCGTCAACGGGCCCACCGCGGTGGTGGTCTCCGGTGTGGAGGCGGAAGCTTTGCGGATCAAGGCGCACTTTGAGGCGGAGGGCCGTAAGACCACCCGTCTGAAGGTGTCCCACGCCTTCCACTCCCCGTTGATGGAGCCGATGCTCGTCGACTTCCGCGCCGTCGCGCAGCAGTTGACGTACGGCGAGCCTTCCATCCCGATCGTGTCCACCCTCACCGGCACCCTCGTCGGCGACGAACTGCAGGACCCGGAGTACTGGGTCCGTCATGTGCGTGAGGCGGTGCGTTTCGCCGATGCGGTGACGGTGTTGGAGTCGGAGGGAGTTACCCGGTTCCTGGAGCTGGGTCCCGATGGTGTGCTGACCGCGATGGCGCAGCAGTCCGTCGAGTCGGAGTCGGCGGTACTGACGGCCGCCCTGCGCAAGGACCGCCCAGAGGCCGCCGCCGTGCTGACGGCCGTCGGACAGCTGCATGTGCGCGGTGTCCCCGTCGACTGGACAGGCGTCTTCGCCGGCCGCGGCGCGGCCCGGATCGACCTGCCCACCTACAACTTCCAGCGCGCCCACTACTGGATCAGCCCCGAGAACGGGGCCGGCGACGTGGCCTCCGCCGGACTCGACGCGGCCGACCACCCGCTGCTCGGCGCCGCCGTGACACTGGCCGACACGGACGGCGTGGTGCTGACCGGCCGGCTGTCCACGTCCGCACAGCCCTGGCTGGCCGACCACGCGGTCGGCGGCACCGTCCTGTTCCCCGGCACCGGCTTCGTCGAACTCGCCGTCCGGGCCGGCGACCAGGTCGGCTGCGACGTCCTGGAGGAACTGACCCTCGAGGCACCCCTCGCCCTGCCCGAGCGCGGCGCGCTCCAGGTACAGGTCGCCGTGGGGGCGGCCGACGGCTCCGGCACCCGCGCGCTGACCGTCCACTCCCGCCCCTCGCCGGACGCCCCGTGGACCCGGCACGCCGCCGGTGTGCTCGCGCGCGGCGCGGACCAGGGACGCTTCGACCTGACCCAGTGGCCGCCGCCCGGCGCCGAACCCCTCGACGTGGCCGGGCTGTACCCGGACCTCACCGCACTCGGCCTCAGCTACGGCCCGGTGTTCCAGGGCCTGAAGGCCGCCTGGCGCGACGGCGAGAGCGTCTACGCCGAGATCACCCTCCCCGAGCAGGGACACAAGGACGCGGAACGGCTCGGCCTGCACCCCGCCCTCCTCGACGCGGCCCTGCACGCCGTCAGCTTCACCGGCGTGACCGGCGGACAGGCCGCCCTGCCCTTCGCCTGGTCCGGCGTCACCCTGCACGCGGCGGGCGCCGCCGCCGTACGGGTCCGCCTGACCCCGACCGGGTCGGGCGTCGCCCTCGCCCTCGCCGACGCCGCCGGTCACCCGGTGGCCACCGTCGAGTCCCTGGTGCTGCGGCCCATCTCCGAGGAGCAACTCGCCGCGGCCCGGACCGGATTCCACGATTCGCTCTACCACGTCGAGTGGACACCCCTTCCGGCCGTCCCGTCCGACGTGCGGCCCACCACCGCCGTCTTCACCAGCACTCCCGGCACGGACGCCGCACAGGTGCGCTCCGCGGTGCACCGCGCACTGGCCGAACTGCAGTCCGCCGCAGACCAGTTGGTGTTCGTCACCCGGGGCGCGGTGGCGCTGCCGGGCGAGGACGTCACCGACCTGGCCGGCGCCGCCGTATGGGGCCTGGTCCGCTCCGCCCAGGCAGAGGACCCGGGCCGCTTCCTCCTCGTCGACCTGGACGAAGGCAGCGTCGAAGACGCCGTCGCCCTCGCCCTGGCGACCGGTGAACCCCAGGTCGTCGTACGCGGCACGACCGCGCACGGCGCCCGCCTGACACCCGCCCCCGTCACACCGGACGAACACGCCCCCGTATTCACCGCCGAGGGCACGGTCCTGCTGACCGGTGCGAGCGGCACGCTGGGCGGGCTGTTCGCGCGGCATCTGGTGACCGCGTATGGGGTGCGGAGCCTGCTGCTGACCAGCCGCCGGGGTGAACAGGCCCCGGGGATGGCGGAGTTGACGGCCGAGCTGACCGCGCTGGGCGCCGACGTGTCGGTGGCGGCCTGCGACGCCGCCGACCGCGACACCCTCGCCGCCCTCCTCCAGGACGTCGACCTCTCCGCGGTGGTCCACGTCGCCGGCGTCCTGGACGACGGCATCATCGCCTCCCTCACCCCGGAACGGGTGGACACGGTACTGCGCCCGAAGGTCGACGCGGCCATCAACCTGCACGACCTGACCGCCGACAAGAACCTCAGCGCCTTCGTCCTGTTCTCCTCCGGCTCCGGCACCCTCGGCGCCCCCGGCCAGGGCAACTACGCCGCCGCCAACGCCTTCCTCGACGCCCTCGCCACCCACCGCAAGACGGCCGGGCTGCCCGCACAGTCCCTCGCCTGGGGCCTGTGGGCCGGAGGCATGGCCGACACCCTCGACGAGGCGGAGCGCGGCCGCATATCGCAGGGCGGCATCCACGCCCTCGCCCCGCACGAAGGGCTCGCCCTCTTCGACGCCGCCCAGCACAGCCCCGACGCCACCCTCGTCCCCGTCAAGTTCGACCTGGCAGCCCTGCGCTCCCAGACCCAGGACACCCCGGCCCTGCTGCGCGCCCTCCTGCCCGCCACCCCCCGGCGCCGGCGCAGCGCGGGCAGCACCAGGACCGAGACCGCCACACTGAAGCAGCGCCTCGACGCCCTGCCGGCCGACGAGCGGCAGCAAGCCCTGCTCGACCTGGTCCTCAACCGCGCAGCCGTCGTCCTCGGCTTCGCCGACGCCCGGGCGGTCGAACCCGAACGCGCCTTCCGGGACCTCGGCGTCGACTCCCTGGCCGCCGTCGAACTGCGCAACGGCCTCAACGACGACACCGGCCTGCGCCTGCCCGCCACCCTCGTCTTCGACTACCCCAGCCCGGCCGACGTGGCCCGCCACCTCCTGGAAGAACTCTCCGGCCAGGACACCGACACACCCACACCGGCCACCGCCACCGCACTCGACGGCGACCCGATCGTGATCGTCGGCATGAGCTGCCGCTACCCCGGCGGGGTGGAGACCCCGGAAGACCTGTGGCGGCTGGTCGCCGGCGGAGTGGACGCGGTCTCGGAGTTCCCGACCAACCGTGGCTGGAACATCGACGAGCTGTACGACCCCGAGTCCGAACGCCCCAACACCAGCTACGTCAAACACGGCGGCTTCCTGCACCAGGCCGCCGACTTCGACCCGGCCTTCTTCGGCATCTCACCGAACGAAGCCCTCGGCATGGACCCGCAGCAGCGGCTGCTGCTGGAGACCTCCTGGGAGGCGATCGAACGGGCCGGCATCGACCCGGCCGCACTGAAGGGCTCGGCCACCGGCGTCTTCGCCGGAATGATGTACCACGACTACGCCGCCAACAGCGGCACCGGCGCCATCGCCTCGGGCCGCGTCTCGTACGTCTTCGGCCTGGAGGGACCGGCCGTCACCATCGACACGGCCTGCTCCTCGTCGCTGGTGGCGCTGCATCTTGCGGCGCAGGCGTTGCGTTCGGGGGAGTGCTCGCTGGCGTTGGCCGGTGGCGTGGCGGTGATGGCGACTCCTGAGGCGTTCGTGGAGTTCAGCCGTCAGCGCGGGCTTGCTCCCGATGGGCGGTGCAAGTCCTTCGCCGCCGCCACCGACGGCACGGCCTGGGGCGAGGGCGTGGGCATGCTCCTGCTGGAGCGCCTCTCCGACGCCCGCGCCAACGGCCACCCCGTCCTCGCGGTCGTCCGCAGCTCCGCCCTCAACCAGGACGGCGCCAGCAACGGCCTCACCGCCCCCAACGGCCCCGCCCAACGCCGCGTCATCCGCCAGGCACTGACCGCGGCCGGCCTGACCACCCACGACGTCGACGCGGTCGAGGCGCACGGCACGGGTACCACGCTCGGCGACCCGATCGAGGCCCAGGCGCTGCTGGCGACGTATGGCAAGGACCGGCCCGAGGACCAGCCGTTGTGGTTGGGGTCCATCAAGTCGAACATGGGTCACACCCAGGCTGCGGCCGGGGTGTCGGGCATCATCAAGATGGTCGAGGCGATCAGGCACGGGGTGCTGCCGCCGACCCTGCACGTGGATGAGCCCACGCATCAGGTGGACTGGTCCGAGGGCAATGTGCGGCTGCTGACGGAGTCCCGGCCCTGGCCGGAGACCGGCCGTCCGCGTCGCGCGGGGGTGTCCTCCTTCGGTATCAGCGGCACCAACGCCCACGTCATCCTCGAACAAGCCCCCAACCCCGTCCCCGTCCCCGTCCCCGACGAGCCCACCACCGGGAGCGACCTCCCCGCCATACCGTGGCTGCTGTCGGCGAAGACGGACGACGCCCTGCGCGGCCAGGCCGAACGCCTGCGCGCACACGTCGAAAACGACCCGGCACTGCGTCCCGCCGACGTCGCCTACTCCCTCGCCACCGACCGAGCCCCCATGGACCACCGCCTCACCGTGCTCGGCGCGGACCGCGAGGAACTCCTGGCGGCCCTCACCGCGTTCGTCGAGGGCAGGTCGGCCGCGGGAGTGGTGCAGGGCAGCGTGCGCGGGAGTGGCCAGACGGCGTTCCTGTTCACCGGACAGGGGGCGCAGCGCATCGGGATGGGTCGTGAACTGCACGCCGCGTTCCCGGTGTTCGCCGACGCCTTCGACGCCGTACTGGCTGAGATCGATGCGCCGCTGCGCGAGGTGATCTGGGGTGAGGACGCCGAACGGCTGAGCCGTACGGAGTTCACCCAGCCCGCCCTGTTCGCGCTGGAAGTGGCGCTGTACCGGCTGATCGAATCGTGGGGGATCAAGCCGGACTATCTGGCCGGGCATTCCATCGGTGAGTTCGCTGCTGCGCATGTGTCCGGGGTGCTGTCACTGGCGGATGCGGCGAAACTCGTGACCGCGCGGGGCCGGTTGATGCAGGCCCTGCCGGAGGGCGGCGCGATGGTCGCCCTGCAGGCGACCGAGGACGAGGTGCGTCCGCTGCTGGCCGACGGCGTGGGCATTGCCGCCGTCAACGGGCCCACCGCAGTGGTGGTCTCCGGTGTGGAGGCGGAGGCGCTGCGGATCAAGGCGCACTTCGAGGCGGAGGGCCGTAAGACCACCCGTCTGAAGGTGTCCCACGCCTTCCACTCCCCGCTGATGGAGCCGATGCTCGCCGACTTCCGTGCCGTCGCACAGCAGTTGACGTACAGCGAGCCTTCCCTTCCGATCGTGTCCACGCTCACGGGCGCTCTTGTCGGTGAGGAGTTGGGGGATCCGGAGTACTGGGTCCGTCATGTCCGTGAGGCGGTGCGTTTCGCCGACGCGATCGGGGCCCTGGAGTCGGCGGGTGTGGGTACGTTCGTCGAGCTGGGTCCGGATGCGGTGCTCACGGCGATGGGCCGGCAGTCCGCCGAGGACGCGGCCTTCGTGCCCACCCTGCGCCGCGAGCGCGACGAAACCCGCGAGACAGTGTCGGCGCTTGCACGGATCGCCGTACGGGGCGGGGCTGTTGACTGGACCGCGTTCTACGCCGGCACCGGAGCACGCCGCGTGGAACTGGCAACGTACGCCTTCCAGCGCCAGCGCTACTGGCTGGACGCGTTGGAGTACTGGGCCGAGGCCTGGGCCGGCGCGGACACCGGCGGCCTCGCGTCCGCAGGCCTGGACCGGGCGGCACATCCGCTGCTCGGCGCCGTACTGACGTCCCCGGACAGCGACGGCGTGGTGCTGACCGGCCGACTGTCCACGTCCGCACAGCCGTGGCTGGCCGACCACGCGGTCGGCGGCACCGTCCTCTTCCCCGGCACCGGCCTGGTCGAACTCGCCATCGCGGCGGGCGACCGGGTCGGCAGCGACCAGCTCGAGGAACTGACCCTGGAAGCGCCGCTGGTGCTGCCCGAGCGGGGCGGAATCGCCGTCCAGGTGGTGGTGGGCACGGCGGCCGACGACGGCACACGTCCGGTCCACGTGTACGCGCGCCCCGATGACGAGGAGCGGTCCTGGACGCGCCACGCGACCGGTCTGCTCGCCCCCGGTGTGCCGTCGGCCTCCTTCGACCTGTCGCAGTGGCCGCCGCGTGGCGCGGAGCCGGTCAGCGTGGAGGGCCTGTACGAGACGCTGGCGCAGGCCGGTCTGGAGTACGGGCCGGTCTTCCAGGGCCTGACAGCCGCCTGGCGCTCCGTTGAGGAGACGGAGGAGATATACGCCGAGGTGGTCCTGCCCGAGGACACGGCCGTCGACGGGTTCGGCATGCACCCGGCACTGCTGGACGCGTGCCTGCACGCGACCGGGCTGCTGGCGGGCGGGGCCGAGACCACGCGCCTGCCCTTCGCGTGGACCGGCGTCTCCCTGCACGCCACCGGCGCCTCCCGGCTCCGGGTGCGGCTGTCCCGCCAGGGCGCCGACGGCGTCACCCTCGCGGTCGCCGACGAGCAGGGCCGCCCGGTCGCCACGATCGGTTCGCTGGTGCTGCGGGAAGTGACGGCGGACCAACTGGCGGCGGCGCGCACGGCGTTCCACGAGTCCTTGTTCCAGCTCGACTGGGTACGGCTGCCGGGGGTGCGGACGCATGGTTCTACGCCGGGTGATGTGGTGGTGTTCCGCAGCACGCCGGGTGCGGATGCGGACGCCGTGCGGTCGGCGGTGCATCGGGCGCTCGCCGAGCTGCGGTCGACTGCCGGACAACTGGCTGTCGTGACGCGCGGTGCGGTGGCATTGCCGGGTGACGACGTCACCGACCTGGCCGGCGCCGCCGTATGGGGCCTGGTCCGCTCCGCCCAGTCCGAGGACCCGGGCCGATTCGTCCTCGTCGACGTCGACGAGGACGGCGATGCCGCCCTCGCCCTGGCGCTCGCGTCGGGAGAATCCCAAGTCGTGGTCCGGCAGGGCACCGCATACGGCGCCCGCCTCGTACGCACTGCGATGGAGCCGACCGACGAGCCCAGGCCCGCGACGGTGTTCACCGCCGAGGGCACGGTCCTGTTGACCGGTGCGAGTGGCACGCTGGGCGGGCTGTTCGCGCGGCATCTGGTGACCGCCTATGGAGTGCGGAGCCTGCTGCTGACCAGCCGCCGGGGTGAACAGGCCCCGGGGATGGCGGAGTTGACGGCCGAGCTGACCGCGCTGGGCGCCGACGTGTCGGTG
>NZ_JBMNDS010000111.1:0-28282 GCF_052543295.1 Streptomyces sp. SAS_270 | reverse complement strand
CATCTCCATCACCGGACTCACCCGCGGCGGAATCACCCAACCACTGACCACCGAACAAATCGAAGCCCTCCAACACGACATGCCCGAATGGCTGAAGAAAGAACGCACCACACAAGCCGAAGTACGCAAAGAAACCCTCCGACTCAAAGCAAAACAGCAGCAGGGACAGCAGCAGGGACAGCCACAGAACGGCACCACCCGATAGCCCCCCGCCAGTAAACGAAGACACACCCCAGGCCGGCGGCGGCACAGCCCCGCCCCGGCAAAAGGCGAAGACACAGCCCCAGCCGGCCGTCGGCACGCCCTCTCCCCTGCCCCCCCCGCCGGAGCAGATGTATCCCACGGGTCGCGCCGGCGATGCGGTCGAGTTCGTCGCTTGTCCTGGTCGTCATCGGTGTCCTCCAATCCTTGTGATCCTGTGGGAGAGAAGCTCGTCAAGTTCGTCGAGCGGGTGCCCTGTCCGTAATCGGGTCGCGAGACGGACGTCGCGGCATCCACGAGAAGATCACCGCCACAGCCGGATACGACCTGCTGCCCACGTCCAGCTGGCTGCTCCTGGGGGCGCTGCGACCGGAAAGATCGCGCCACGTGCGGTTGCCGGTGATCGAGGCCGCGCAAGGTGTGGTGAGCCTGCCTCCTTGGTTACTTTCGTCAGCCGAGCGCGACGCGCGATAAGGCTCACGGATCAGGAGGACACCGGTCATGGGCACACTACGGCGCGACGCTGATGAGGATCTCCAAAACCTCCACCGCAGTTCGGTTGATCCACCAGACTTGCTCTTGCTTCCAACGGAGAAGGGACGGCAAGCATGGCGAACAGCGCACTTCTGGTGATGGACGTCCAACGGGATGTCGTGGCCATCGCCGACGACGGTTCCGGATATCTGCCGCGCTTGCGCAGAGCGATCGACGGTGCCCGGGCTGCCGGCATCCCCGTTATCTACGTGGTGATGGGGTTACGGCCGGGCGATCCGGAAGTCAGCCCTCGCAACAAGGTGATGACAAACGCCGTACGGGCCGGTCTGTTCACCGAGGGCGCCCCTGGCACCGAGATTCATGACGACATTGCGCCCCAGCAGGGCGACGTGGTGGTTACCAAGAGACGGGGTAGCGCGTTCTCGGGCAGTGACCTCGACTTGGTACTCAGGGCTCGCGATATCGACAGCCTCGTTCTCACCGGCATCGCCACCAGCGCTGTGGTGCTGTCCACCCTGTGGCACGCCATCGACCTGGACTTCGGCCTCACCGTCCTGGCGGATGCCTGCCTCGACACCGACCCCGAAGTACACACGATGCTCACCGAAAAGCTGTTCCCGCAGTGGGCAGATGTCGTCGCCGTCGGGGACTGGCTCAAAGCCATCGCACCGCAATAGGGGACGTCGTCCGGACCCTCACGTGCTGGGCAGACGGCATCGCCTGCCACCTCCCGGGCCAGGTCAGTCGGCGGCTTTCTGTGCTGCCCGGGCTTGGATGTCGAACCGGTCCCTGCAGTGCAAGTACGGGGTGGCTTCCGGATATTGAAGGCGGCCGTGGAGTGCGTTTTGCCGGAGCCGCGCACAGCTGCCGCCCCGAAAGACGTGGCCGGGCGCGTTCAAGCCGGAGCCAGACGGTAGGCCGCTGATGAGATCATGAGAGCCGTGGCCGAGCTGTTCTGGCCCGGAGAAAGGGAAAGCATGACCAGGTCCGTCGCCCGGGCCATATGGACATTCACCCTGGACGAGAACGAAGACTGGGTCCCCTCCAGAAATCCCGCTGGAGACGAAAACCTCCGGCGGGCAGTGGAGACGCTACTCCTGGGCATCGCCTCAGCCGGGGCTGCGGAGACGTACCTGGCAGCATGGCACGCTGACTCGCGGCGCTGGGGGTTGGGGTTCAGTCTGGCGACCGCCTCGGCGGTGGCAGAAGGCGTCAGCTCCGAACTCGTCAGACTCATCGATCTGTACGGGCAGTTTGAGGACTGCGACATCGCGGCCGACGAGTTCGAATCGATGCTCCAGGACTACGTGGCGGCGGCGCGAACCGCCGAGTCCTAGAGATCGTCTTCGAAGGTCAGGCGGAGAAGATGGCTTCGATGCAGGGTCCGCTGACCCAGGGCACAGATTGATCCACGCCCACCGCGTGTCAGTGATGTAGACGAACTGCCTAGGAGTTCTTCGCCGCCCGGGCCCGATAAGCCGCGACCGTCGTCCGGCTCGCGCACGCGTTGGAGCAGAACCGGCGCGTCCGGTTGCGTGACTGGTCCACGAAGTAGTTTCCGCACCCGGCCGCGGCGCACCGCCCCAGCGTCACCGCCGGATCCCCGGCCGCGATCAGGGCGAGCTTGGCTGCGATCAGCTGACCGGCCCAGCGCTTGGCCGGGGTGCCGTTGCGGCTGAAGTGGATGTGCCAGCCGCCGAGGCCGTCATGGTCGGACAGGTGCATTTCGGGCGGATAGTCGCGCAGCAGGCGATGCACGGCTTCGGGGGCGGCGCCGTCGACCGACTGCGCCAGGGCCGTGCGCACGAGGTCGGGCAAGTCGCCGTAGTCGCCGCCTGGTGGCGGAGTGACCTCGTGCTCTTCGAAGAATGCGGCGACCAGTTCGCCGTGCTGGTCGAGGGTCCCGGTATTGGCCAGCTCGACGGCCAACCGCGCCACATTCCCAATGTAGTCACCGTATTGCACTTGACCACCTACATCGTCGCTTCCTACTGTAGGCGTCATGATAACTGATGACACCTACATAGCCCGCCGCCTGCATCTGCTCGGGGAATGGGACGCCGCGCTCGACGCTCTGGGCCCGGCCGCCGAGCCCGAACTGCGCGCCGAGATCGCCGTCGACCGCTGGTTCTTCCGGATCGAGGGTCACGAGGAGGCCGAGAAGGCGGTCGCGGCGCTCGATTCCACATCGCCGACCGCGCACTTGCTCACGGCGCGACTGGCCTACAGCCGCCTGCTGTTCGAGCGCGACCCCCGTGCCGACGACCGCGCCGTCGCCGAGGCCGGCTACCGCGCAACGGTTGAGAGCGGCGACGAGAAGCTGCGCGGTTGGGCCGAGTACCACTGGGCCGTCCTGCTGGACAACATCGACAAGGACCCGGCCGGCGCCCTCCCGCGCTACGAGACAGCTCTCGAGATCGCGACGAAGTCCGGCGACGGCTACTTCGAGTCCTACATCATCCGCCACCTCGCACCGCACAAGGAGCCTGCCGAGCGGATCGCGATGCTGCGCCGCTCACTTCACCTGCGCGCCGCGCTCGGCGCCAGGCCGCAGACGCTCGCCGCGCAGGCTCTCCTTGCTGACAACCTCCCCGAGGACGACCCCGAGCGCGCTGAGCTCATGAAGACATTCCGCCCGGGTGCGGAAGAACTCCACATCGGCTGGCTGTTGTCCGAGGGCTGATCCACCGAGCGGCTCGGCCCCGCGCAAGTGCCGCGGGGCCGGGCACCCTCAGGCCTGACGCTGTGCGGGAGGCGGCCCTGTCTCCATGCGGAGAGCGCCCCGACCGGGCGACAGACCTAGAAGTCGCACGCGCCGAGAGCGGTGGCAAATGTCTGGCTATCGGTACAGGTTGCAGGCAGCCCCTGCGGCCGAGAGCCACCTGAAGTCCGGGGTCATGAATGCGGTGTCGCAGAATACTGGCCGCCTCGAGGCTGTCCCCCAGCACCATCGGCTGCCACCTGACCGGGGCGCAGGTCTCCTCGACCCATTCATCAACGGCCACACCCAACTAGTTGTTGCGGGTCAGGACGTTGGTGACGGCGCATAGTGGTGGGCAAGGCTGGTGGCGAGGGCGCGGAGGTGGGTCCTGGCTTCGGTGGGGCCGTGCACAGTGATGGCGCTCCCGAACGGCAGTAGGGCTCGCACGTCCTCCAGATGCAGGAAGCGGATCGTCACCTTGTGGCCGGTGGCGGATGCCTCGTGGTCGTCTCGGACGAGTCGTTGGCCAAAGATCCGTCGCGCTCGCTCGATCTGGGTCGGGTCGATGGTGGCGCTGACCTCTATCGCATGGTCATTTTCCCACTGATCAACGAGCGCTGCAGCGACGGTGGCCAGGGTCTGGTTCTCGCGGATCCGTCGTGGCTGGTCGACTTCTTTCCACGTCGTGATCCGTTCGAGTCGGTACATCCGTGGCACTTGGGCACAGTCGGCGACGAGATACCAGATGCCGGCCTTGGCGAACAGCCCGTAGGGATCCACGACCAGGGCGCGTGGGCATGACTCGCGTGGGCTGTCGTACTCGATCCGCAGCCGGCGACCTCGCCGCACTGAGCCGATGAGTGAAGCCGGAGTCGTGCTAGAAGCTCGTGTCTGGAGCCAGGGGCGGCTGTCCACGTGCACTACGTCGGTGAGTGGCAGGAGTTCATGACCTCGACGTGACTGTGTAGCGACGATCTTGGAGAGCGCGCGCCGGCTTTCGACCGATGTGTTTAGCTCCGCACGTTGCTTCTCATCCAGCCCGGTGAGCGAGAGATGATCACGCTCGCCCGGCGTGAGTCGCGTGAGGTCGAGCCCGGACCCGGGCAGCATGGTCACGCCTCCGAGGCGGCCCCGTTGTGCGGTCACCGGCAGACCGGCGTCGCGGAGCCAGTTCAGGTCCCGGGTGATGGTTCGAAGGGAAACTCCGAGCGCCGAGGCAAGTTCCTGTGTGGTCACTGCATCCCTCGATTCGAGGAGCAGCATCAGGGTGAAGAAGCGGTCTGGCGTCACACCTCAAGTTTTTCAGGAATTGCGACACGATGCGGCGCATATTCCGATCAGGCTGGTGGAGGCATACCTACGACCTGCGAGAAGGAACAACTATGACCACATCCGTCGTGTCCATCGTCTATGTGAACGACACTCCCGCCGCAGCGCGCTTCTACGGCGACCTCCTCGGCATGAAGCCGTCGTTCGAGACGTCGGGATACGTCACCTTCGCCCTCGGGCCAGGCGCTGACCTCGCTCTGTGGTCCGGCCAGTTCGAGGATCTGTCACCGGATGTCCCGCGTACCAGTGAGGTTTGTCTGGCCATCGACGGTGGCCGGCCCGACGAGCTCAACGCGATCTTCAAGCAGTGGCAGTCCAAGGGCGTCACGATCCTGCACGAGCCTCATGATGCGGGGTTCGGGCTGACCTTCCTCGCAGCCGATCCTGACGGGAACCGTATCCGCGTCGCACCGCGGGACTGAAAGGCCACAACGCGGCAGGCGCCCACGGTAGTTGTCGCATGCGCGAGCAAGTGGGTAAGTCGCTGGCGGCTACACGGTGATGCGGGATTGCACGACCGGCCGTCGAGCCCGCACCGGAGTCCGAAGAGGACGCCCGGTCAGCCGCGATCGCAGTGTGGACCATCCACTACAACTACTATCGGCCGCTTAGTGCTGCCGCCGGAAACCCGCCACCAGCACGCCTCCGCGAGAGCCTCGCCAATGTCGAGCCCTCATACACCTGCTTCCGCATCAGGCAGCGTTCGCCCTGGGCGGTCTGCGACGATGGCTGCATGGACGAGGAAGTCATTCCCATTCTTCGCGTCGAAGACGCTGCGGTGGCGGTGTCGTGGTACGAACGGTTGGGCTTCGCCAAGCAGTGGGAACACCGCTTCGAGCCGGAGTTTCCCGCGTTTGTCGAGGTCGCCCGAGGTGGGGTGCGGCTGTTCTTGTCGGAGCACAAGGGCGACGCCCGCCCCGACACGTTGGTCTATCTCCGCGTTCGGAATGTCGAGGCCATCGCCTCCGAGTTCGGTGTGCAGGCGAAGGACGCTCCGTGGGCGCGTGAGATTGAACTGCGCGACCCTGACGGCAACCGGCTTCGGATCGGCACGCCCAGGGAGTGACACTCGTCGGCAGCGCGCGGCAGGGAAGCTGTATTGGTGGCTGAGCGAGCACGCATCCGCGAGATCGGACGACGGGGGTAGCGGCTGCCGAGGATCATCCGCCGAGGCGGCGGGTCGGTAGTGACGTGACGGCGGGCCCATATGGTGCTGCTGTCCGCACAGGGTATGCCCGTGGTGAAGATCGCCGAGGTGACGTTCACCGGCACTTTCGTCGGCGTCGGTCCGTACCCGACAGTGAAGCGACGTCGGACGAAGCGCGGCAGTTCGACCTCGTCGACGCGGGTAACGGCGGAGGCCTTCCTAGAGATACGGCTGCGCCCCTCCGCGTCGAGTACCGGCTGCTCGGCACCGATTCGGAACCGGCCCTTTCGTTCGTCGGGTGCGATTTCCTCCGCTGGGTTGAAGAGAGGTCAGTTGGAGGTGCGCAGGATGTTGATGAATCACCACCGACAAACTCGCCGACCTCGAACTCGACCGGACAGTGTGAGGAGTAAGTGATGAGTCCCCCCTTCGGGTCCCGCTCACGGCGATCCCCTGCGACCATGTGCCGGTGCCAACTCATGGGAGCCAGGCGGCGATTGAGAGGAATCGATCATGCCCGCTTTCGGGAGAAGGATCAGACGCGCCGTGTCGGTCATCGGGGCGGCGATAGCGCTCACCACACCGTTGACCCTGGCAATGCCGGGGACGGCCACCGCCGCTGAGACCGCAGCGACCGCAGCGACCAGCCTCGACCGGTTCGCGAACTACGACTCGAAGAGATGCATCGAGGAGAACTCCTATTACAACCTGTGGTCCCAGGACTGCGGGATCGGCTATTCGGATCTGTACTGGCGCTGGGCTGGCATCACAAACACCTCCTCGACCCTCCAGAACTACATATGGGACCACTGCCTCGACAGCAACTCGGCCGGGGACGTCTACACCAACGGGTGCAACGGTGGGAACAACCAGCTGTGGCAGGTCATCCAGCCGGCGCCGGCAAGTGCAGTCATGCTCCGCAACACAGCGACCCGCCTCTGCCTCTACGAGACCTACAACGGCCTCTACCGGACGACGGTATGCGACCGCAATGCGCGCACTCAGCGGTGGACCGTCGGCTGAGCGACCCGTATCTCACTGGGGGACGACGTCATACGTCCACCGGGACCGTCTTAGGTGGGAAGGGAATGCACCTCGACGTGCTCGAACGTCGAGGTGCGCCCCAAGGCTTCGGCAAAGTCGCGCCGAGCGGGGTCTGGCGGTCTACTTCCCGGTGGGCTTCGCCGTGCCCGGTCGGTCGGCGGCGAAGTGAGCGTGAAACGCCGCCGGTCGCCCTGCGCCGCCACCGCGGTCACCCCACTCCGGCGCGCCTCAGACGACCATCCACTGCTGGTTGGTGCCGGCCGTGCAGGACGACTGATCCAGGGCGGCGCCGTTGGCCGTCGACGCCCCGGCGACCTCCAGGCACTTGCCGCTGTTGACGTTGGTGAAGGTGACGTAGCCGCCAACTACCGCAGTCCTCGTCCACAGTTGGTGGAAGGCGCCGGTGCACGTCGACTGGACGGCCACCGCTGCGTCGGCGGTGGAGGCGCCGGAGATCTGCAGGCACTTGCCGCTGTTGACGTTGACGAGCTCGTAGTTGGAGCCGACGGCGGTGGGCACCCAGCGTTGGTTGGCTCCGGAGTTGCAGTTGCCGGAGTTGACCGCTGCCCCGTCCGCCGTGCTCAGGGACCAGACGTCCGCGCACTTGGCGCTGTTGCGGTTCAGCAGGTGGTTGTTCGTGGCGCCGAGCGGACTGGCGATGACCGGCCAGCCGCCCGCGAAGGTCACCTGTCGTATGTCGAGGGTCTCCCGGCCGGAGTTGTCGCCGTCGTAGTAGTGGTAGGCGAGGAATTTGGAGGTGCCGTCGTCGTAGGCGTCGGCGCCGCCGGCGGCCACCTTGGGGTAGGCGCCGGTCAGGACGGTGGTCCCGCCGCCGGAGGCCATGTCGGTGCCGTTCTGGTCGAGGTAGGGGCCCGTGATGCTGGTGGACCGGCCGACCACGGTGTAGTAGGTGCTATTGGTTCCGCTGCAGCAGGTGCCTTTGGAGCCGAAGAGGTAGTAGTAGCCGCCGTTGAGGATGATCGTGGGGTTCTCGATGCCGACGGCGATGTGCCACAGGTTGTTGTCGGTGGTGGACAGCTTGCCGGTGGCCTGGTCCAGGACGTGCATGTAGGTGCCGCTGCCGGTCCAGGAGCCCCAGGAGATGTAGAGCCGGCCGTCGGGGCCCCAGTCGACGTTGGGGTCGATCGGGTAGTTGACGTCCGTGACCATGCCCTGGTCGGTCCAGGGGCCCTCGATGTTCGTGGCGGTGGCCAGGCCCATCACCGCGTTGTTCGTGCCCCAGAGCGAGCCGGCGTAGTACAGGTGGTAGCTGCCGTTGAAGTACTTGATGTCGGGGGCCCAGATGTTCGGCGGGGTGGAGCCGAGTTTGCTGGTGAGCCAGGAGGGGGTCGACTCCCAGACGTTGCCCACCTTGGTCCAGCCGGATGCCGCGGTGCCGCCGCACGTCTTGCGGATGGTGATGGATCCGCTGGGGTTGAGGGAGTCGTGCTCGAAGCCGGTGGAGAAGCCGTAGTAGCAGCTGCCCACCTTGATGACGCTCGGGTCGTGCATGCGCAGGTCACCGCTGAGGGCCTGTGCGGTCGAGGCTGTGACCAGGCCGAGAACGGTCATGAGGGTGACCAGGATGGCGGCGAGGACGGGACGCCCGCGCCGTCTGCGTATGCCGGTGCTGGGCTCTTCGGTGTGATGGTTGGTCACGCGAAACTCCTTTGTATCGCTGTGCTGGTGGCCCGAACGTGCAGTGCGCGTTCGGTCTTCGACTTGTGGTCAGCCCGATCTGTCTCCTGGACGGTGGTCCCGGAGCGTGCCCGGGTGGCAATCACCTGTTGGTCGGGGCGGCGGTGGGTCGCGAAGTGGTGGTCGTCCCGGTCGGCAGGTGGGTCACGGCTCCGTCAGGCCACTCGATCCGTCCTGTCGCTCCGGTGGGCACGGTCGCTTCCACGGTGAGTTCCGATTCCTGCTGCTCCCACCGGATCGCCACGCGGCCGTACGGAGACTCGTGGACTGCGCTCGCCCACGTGATGCCGCCGCCTGGTCGGGGTCGGAAGAGGATGTCGTGGTAACCGGGCGTACTCGCGTTGAGCCCGGCGACCGTGGTGTGCAGCCACTGTGCGACGGCGCCGAGGGCGTAGTGGTTGAAGGAGGTCATCTCGCCCGGATTGACCGTGCCGTCGGGCAGCATGCTGTCCCAGCGCTCCCAGATGGTGGTGGCGTCGTGCCTGAGCGCGTACAACCACGAGGGGCATTCCTGCTGGAGAAGGAGGGCGTAGGCGGTGTCGTCATGTTCTGTGGCGCTCAGTGCGGGTGCCACGAGCGGGGTCCCGATGAATCCGGTCTGGATGGTGTGCCCACCCGAGGCGACCAGTTCGGCCAGACGACGTCCAGCGTCCGCCCGGGCCGCCGCGTCGGGGAGCAGGTCGAAGCGGAGGGCGACGGCGTAGGCGGTCTGGGTGTCGCTGGTCATCAGACCGCTGGGCAGAACGTACTCGTCGGTGAACGCCTGCCGGACTCGTCTGGCGAGTTCCTCGTAGCGCTCTCGGTCGTCCTTGCGCCCCAGGACTTCCGCGGTCCATGCCACATGTCGCAGGGACCAGGCGTAGTACGCGGTGGCGATGAGGTGGCGGTCGGTGCGGCCGGCTCCGGGGTCGTCCGGGGGTGCGAACGGGTCGAGCCAGTCGCCGAGTTGGTAGCCGCGGTTCCACAGGCCCGACTCGTCGGCGAGCTCGGTGATGAGGTCGACCCACCTGCGTGCGCTGTCGTACTGGGCGGCGAGCAGAGCGGTGTCGCCCGAGGCCTGGTAGAGATCCCACGGAGTCAGGGCTACGACGTCGCCCCAGCCGGCGCCGGGTCTGGTCGGGGTCCACTGCGGGCCACCGGGGATGGCGGGCACGTACCAGGGGACGGTTCCGTCGTCGTGCTGTTCGACGGAGACGTCGCGCAGCCAGGAGGCGAGCATGCCATGGCAGTCGTACAGGAAGGCTGCGGTGGGTGCGAAGACCTGGATGTCGCCGGTCCAGCCGAGGCGTTCGTCGCGCTGCGGGCAGTCGGTGGGAATGTCGACGAAGTTGCCGCGCAGGCTCCACACGACGTTCTCGTGGAGCCGGTTGACCTGTTCGTCGGAGCACGCGAACCAGCCGGTCCGTGTCATGTCGGTGTGATGGACACGGGCGACGATGTCGCGGTTCGGGTCGCCGCCGCGCCAGCCTGTGATCTCGGCGTAGCGGAACCCGTGGATGGTGAAGCGCGGTTCCCAGGTTTCGGATCCTGTCCCTGCTAGCACGTACCGGTCGACGGACACGGCATCGCGCAGGGGACGGACGCACAGCTCTCCGTCCTGGAGCACCTCGGCGTGGCGGATGACGACGGTGTGCCCGGCCGGGCCGGCGACAGTGATGCGGACCCTGCCGACGAGGTTCTGCCCGAAGTCCACCAGGAGTCGGTCGGCGTCGAGAGCGGTCACCAGGACGGGGCTGATCTCCTCGGTGCAGCGCACCGGCGGGCCGGTGGGGGCGATCAAGGTCGCCGGATCGCGGGCGACGAGGTCCACCGGTGACCAGTCGGCGTCGTCGAATCCGGGACTCGACCAGCCGGGCAGTTCGTGCCGCGCGTCGTAGGACTCGCCGTCGAGCAGTCCTGAGGAGAGGATCGGCCCCCGGCCGGCACGCCAGGAGGTGTCGGTGGCGATGAGGGTGACGGTTCCGTCGCGGTGGACGATCTCCAGTTGGGCGATGAGGGCGACCCGGTCTCCGTAGAGGTCGGTGTGGCCGCCGCCGAAGCCCAGCCGCCCTCGGTACCAGCCGTCGGCCAGGCAGGCGCCGATGGCGTTGGCTCCGGCACGCAGGTGGTCCGTGACGTCGTGGGTCTGGTAGCGCAGCCGGTGCGTGTAGCTGGTCCATCCGGGCGCGAGCACATGGTCGCCCACCCGGCGGCCATTGATCTCGATCTCGTACAGGCCGTGGGCGGTGACGTAGAGCCGCGCGCGTTCCACGTCGGCTGCACCGACGGCGAACTCCTTGCGCAGCAACGGCGGGCGGCGCTCGGCGTCGGACCGCTCCGGCTCGTTCGGTTCCTCTGGCGCGATCGCGCGCGCCGTCCAGTCCGCCGGCTCCAGCAGTCCCGTCTCCAGACGCAGGGCCGGGCTCCACTCACTGGCGGTGCCGTCTCCCCCACGGACGCGGACGCGTATGTCGGAGCGTTCCCGTGACGTGAGTGGCCGGTGTGGCCAGTCGACGAGCACGGAGTCCTCGGAGGTCACCCAGTCCGTGCGGTGCGTTACGTCGGTCCGGGCGACCTCGATCTGGAACGCCTGCTGCGTCCAGTCGGCGGGCGCGGTGGTCTTCCAGGAGATCCGGGGGGACGACTCGCCGATGCCGAACGGCTCTCGGTGATGTTCCGCGGTCGGCGTGGCGACCATGGGTATCTGCTCGTCGCTCATCCCTTCACCGCTCCGGCGGTCAGGCCCTTGATGATGCGCTGGTTGATCAGCAGGTAGAGCACCAGGGCACCGACGACGTTGATGCTGATCGCGGCGAACAGGGGTCCGTAGGCCGTTTGACCGTACTGACCCGTGAAGTTGAGCAGTCCCACCTGGATGGTGCGCAGGTCGTCGTTGGTGGTGAAGGTGAGCGAGACGAGCAGGTCGTTCCAGATGAAGAAGAACTGCACCAGCGCGACCGTGAAGACGGCGTTGCGGACGACGGGGAATCCGATCCGCCAGAAGGCGGTGAGCATGCCGGCCCCGTCGAGGGTGGCGGCCTCGAAGATCTCGCGGGGCACCGCCCTGAAGTAGGTGGCCATCATGAAGACCGTGAGCGGGAGGCCGACCGCGGTGTAGGTGATGATCAGCGGCCACATCGTCCCGGACAGCCCGCTCTGGAAGTACACCCGGAACAGGGGCAGCAGGATCATCTGGCTGGGCACCATGATGCCCAGCAGGAAGACGAGGAGGACCTGGTGGCGTCCGCGCCAGATCATGACTTCCAGGGCGAAGCCCGCGGCGGTGCCGAGCACGATGATGAGTGCGAGTGAGGGAACCGTGGCAAGGAGGCTGTTGCGGATGTACAGGGCGACGTGCCCGGTCGTCCAGGCGTCGGCGTAGTTGTGGAAGTCCCACTTCCCCGGAAGCGACCAGGCAGGATCGTTGACGAATTCGGACTGGGTCTTGAAGGAGCTGAGCAGCAGCCACAGCAGCGGCGCCACCTCGACGACCACCAGCAGGGTGATGAGCAGGTTCCGCACCAGGCGCCGGACATGCTCACGCCCTCGGACGGGGCCCGACCGGAGTGGGGCCGGAAGTGCCCGCGGCGGTGCCGTCATTGAGTCGGTCATGGGAGTTCAGCCCTTGGTCAGGTCGCGGCGCGAGAAGCGGAAGATGATCAGAGTGACGCCGAGGCAGACGAAGGTGAGCAGCGACGCGATGGTGCTGCCGTAGCCGTAGTCGCCGTAGGAGAACGCGGTGCGGAACATGTAGAGGGTCAGGGGTGTCGTGTCGCTGCCCGGCCCGCCGTTCGTCAGGGCGAGGACCGAGTCGAACACCTTGAGGGTGCCGTTGATGCTGAACACGACCGACGACAGCAGTACGGGCGCGGACAGCGGCAGGACGATGTGCCGGACCAGCCGCCAACCGGTGGCGCCGTCCAACCGCGCCGATTCGAGCGTCTCGTCGGAGATGTCGAGGAGCCCCGCGAAGATGAGGACGCCGTAGAAGCCCATGGAACGCCACACGTCCATGACGACCAGGACGATGAAGGATCCCGTGGCGCTCGCGAACCAGTCGCCGTGGTGGATGCCGAGCCCTTCGACGGCGACGTTGGCCAGGCCGTTCTGCGGCGCGACGGCGAAGAGCTTCTGGAACATCAGGGCTACGGCGACCGTCGGCAGGATCACCGGGAAGAACACCAGCGTACGGACGACCGCTGACGACTTGCGCAGGACGAACACGTAGAGCAGGGCGAGCAGGTAGCCGCAGAGGACCTGCCCGGCGCTGACGGCGATCCCGTACTTGAAGGTGAACCACAGTGCCGAGTGGGCCTGCGGGTCGTGCCAGAGCTTCGAGAAGTTGCCGAACCCGCCGAAGGTGAAGCCCTCGATGACGTTGCCCTTGAAGAAGGTGTATCCGAGGGACCAGCCCATCGGCACCAGCATCACCAGTGTGTACACCAGCAGCGCCGGGCCCAGCAGGACGGCGATGGCACGGCGGTCTCCTAGAACTGAACGCATGTCGGCTCTCTCACGAAGGGTTCGGTACGGGTTTCGGTGGTGCGGGACGGTCAGCCGTTGTCGAGATCGGCCTGGACCTTCTTCATGAAGTCCTTCGCCGAGAGGCTTCCGGTGACGAGCGGTGCGGCGTTCGTCTGACTGGTCTCCGTCGCCTTGGTGTTGAAGAGCGCCTCGAACCACAGCGTGCTGGTCTTGGTCTTGGTGATGGTGTCCTGCACCGTCTGGGTGAGGGGCGGCAGTGTGCCCGTGTCGCCGTTGGGCTTGAACCCGGAGACCGTGCCCTGGTCCTTCAGCGAGGCGGCGCCGTAGTTCTTGGTGATGCAGGAGAGCCAGTTGCCGACTTCGGCGTTGTACGACTTGGCGGAGACGGCGACCGGGAGACCGACGTTGGCCGGGATCTGGTCCGCGCTGCCCTTGCCGCCCGCGACGGTGGGGAACGGCATGAAGCCGACGTTGTCCGCGCCGATCTTGTTCTTGGCCGCGTCGTTGAAGTCGCCGAGCGCCCAGCTGCCCATGTAGAACATCGCGGCCTTGCCGGTCAGGAACTGCTGGGTGGCGGTGTCGTAGTCGATCGAGCCGACGCCCTTGCCGAAGTAGCCGGCCTTGCCCAGGTCGGCGATGGCCTGAGCGGCCTTCACGTATGCGGGGTCGGTCAGCTTCGCCTTGCCGTCCGCCACCGCCTGCAGGGCGCCCGGGCCGAGCTCCCGGTAGAGGTAGCCGCTGACCAGGCGGGTGAGGGGCCAGCCGTCCTTGCCGTCCGCGGAGAACGGGGTGACGCCGGCGCCCTTGAACTTCGCGGCAGCCGCGACCAGTTGGTCGTAACTCGTCGGGACGGCGATGTGGTGGTCGGCGAAGAGCTTCTTGTTGTACCAGATGCCCTCGATGTTGAACTGGTAGGGCATGACGTTGAACTTGCCGTACAGGTTCTCGACGGTCTTGACTGCCGCCGGCTGAAGGTCGTTCCAGACGCCGAGGTCCTTGAGTGTCTTCTCCAGGTCGAGGACCTGCCCGGCCTTGTCCAGGGTCTTGGTGAGCTGCGGCGTGCCTCCCGCCGCGAACTGGACGGGCAGGGCGTTCTGGCCGGCGAGGAGTTGCACCTTCTGGTCGACGTTGCCGATGGGCAGCGTCTGGATCTTCAGCGGGAGAGCCTTGTTCTGCGAGGTGCACGAGCCCTTCCCCAGGGCCGTGAGCTCCTGCTGCACGATGTGGTTGTCGTCGTTGATGGTGAGGGTGAACGCCTTGGCGTCGCTGCCCGAGCTGCTCCCGCCGCCGCAGGCGGTCAGCAGCAGGCTCGCGGCGGCAGCGGTCGACAGGAGGGCGATACGGCGGGATCTGAGGCTCTTGTGCACAGGTGCTCCTCGGCGCGCGGTGCGTTGAAACGCTTCAATTGAGGGGATGCCGGGAACGTACGACCTGCTCTGGGATGTGTCAAGGATCTGTCTCGGATGTTTCCGAACCGCGCCCGAGCACCGCCGGGTAGTCAACGGGAGGCCCGCCGGGAGGCCCTGGCCTCAGCCCGACAAGACAAATACCTGGTCAGCACGGCACACCGGCACGCCGGCGCGACGATCGGCTCCGCGGGCTTGCGCGGACGATCGACTCCGCGGGCTTGCGCGGACGATCGACTCCGCGCCTCTGCGCGGCAACCAGTTCTGCGTCTCGGCGATCGGCTCTGCGCCTCGGCGCGGCGATCAGCTCAGTACGCCGAAGCGGACGAACAGCCCGACGCGGTGGCGCCGACTCCGATGACCGCTCCGTGCGCCTGCGCCGACGATCAGCTGGGCGCGCTCGCTCGGATGATCAGCTCGGGCTCCAGCACGACGGTGACATGCCGGTGCTGCGCGCCCGACGCCACCTCGTCCATCAGCAGCCGGATGGCTTCCTGCCCCATCATCCGGCCGGGCATGTCCACCGCGGTCAGCGGCACCGCCGCTGCGCCCGCCGCGCGGTTGTTCTCGCAGCCGACGATCGCGACCTGGTCGGGCACCCGGATCCCCGCCACGGTGTGGAGCTCGTGGATGATGGCGTTGGCCAGCTCATCCGTGACGACGACGAGGCCGTCCGGAAGCTCGCCGGGGCCCCTCCGTGCGAGATCCTGCCCGACCAGATGCCCATGAGCCGTGGTCAGGCCGACGCTGTCGATCTCCTCAAGGGTGACGCCGGGGCCTGCCTCCTCGACGGCCGCGCGCACTCCCCTGCGCCGGTCACGCACGGGCTGGAAGTCGTCGTGCGCGACCACGTACGCGAGCCTGGTGCGCCCGGCGTCGATGAGATGGCGGGCCGCCAGATATCCGGAATGCTCGTTGTTGACCAGCACCGAGCAGCAAGTACCCGGTTTCGGAGCGTAGTTGAGGAGCACGACCTGACGTCCGTGCGAACGGATGCGCGCGATGCCGGCCGAGGAGTCCTGCATCGGAGCCAGCAATACGCCGGTCACCCGGGACTCGTCGAAGAGGTCCAGGTAATCGTCCTGCAGCGTCATGTCGCACGCGGTGTTCGCCAGCAGCAGGTTCTGACCGATGGCGCGGGCGGCCTCCTGCGCACCGTGCGCCATGTCGATGAACAGGGAGTTCTCGATGTCGGCGAGCACCATGCCGACACTGTTGGTCGAACCCGACACCAGCGAACGAGCCGCGTCGTTGCGCACGAAGCCCAGCCGGTCGATGGCTTCCCGGACGCGTTGCGCCGTCGTGGGGCTCACCTTCGCCGGATGGTTCAGGACGTTGGAGACAGTGCCGACCGAGACGCCCGCGGCGTCGGCGACGTCCTGCATGCTCGGACCGGCATGCCCCGGTACTACTCGCGGACGGGCGGTTGCCACAGCGCTCCTCGACCTCCGGTCTCGTTCGGCCCGGGACCGCACGGCACTCGCAGTGACCAGGCTGTCGCGGACGAGCGCAGAATACCTCAGCCGGTTGAAGCGCTCCAAGACACGCGTGCGACGTCGCCCTCCTATGACGCTAGCGTCTACCGATTTCGTCTGGTCAGAGCGCCGCTTCCGTGCTGCTTCCGGCGTGCCCGCCCGAGGTGGTCCGCCGAAGCGCACGGTCGTACGGTGAAGGCTTCGGTCGCGACAGACGCGGACTGATCTGGGAAATCCCTACGGCCGCTCTTGACGCCCCGTCGGGGGCGTGCGAGTCTCCCACCACCAAGCTGATTGAAACGCATCAATCGGTGGTTCTCCACTGCGCGCGGCACGCCTGCAGACACAGCCCGCCCCCTCCATCACCGTCACCAGCTACGGGTGATCAGGCGGCCCGGTGGAAGAAGAACGGGTCGATGGACGGCGGCACTCGGGTCACGGTGTCCGTACTGAGCAGTTGGTGGGTGGTGAAGTTGGCGTTGCGCTGATATGCCACGCCGACCGGGAAGTTGGCCAGGTCGGGGGTGTTGTTGCCGGAGAAGATCCCGTAGAAGTCCTTCCCGACGGTGATCATCCGCAGGTAGTCGCCGAGGAACGGCAGGTTGGCCCCCGCCGACGGGACGTCGCCCGGAGCCTGGTGCAACACCTGACTCTCCACGGTCGCGAAGCCGTCTCCGGTCAGCTCCAGCACGGTCGACCACTGGTTGTTGGCCAGCTGCTGGTAGAGCAGCCCGACCAGGCCGTCGGAGTTGATCGCCAGCGCCGGGTTCTTGCCGTTGACGATGTCCCGATGTGGCGCGGTCCAGGTCTGCCCGCGGTTCGCCGAGTGCCGGATGTGCAGCACGTAGTCCGTGGGGGCGGCGCCTCCGTGGTTGTCGCACCAGGCGATCCACACGCTGTTGGAGTCGGTCTGGTCGACCGCGATCGCCAGATCAGCCCCGGTGCGCTCCTGGCCCAGGGTCGGCACCCGCACGTTGAACCGCACCCTCAGGCCGCTTTCCACACGCAGGCCGACCTCTCCGTCGCCCGGGTCCAGCAGGTCCTCGAAGGGCTTGTGTCCGATCCCGCCCTTGTCATCGCGGGTCACCACGACGTCGAAGGTGACGACTCGTCCCGTGAAGTCGGTCCAGCGCTGGTACGCGGTGTAGACCGTCCCGTCCGGGTGGACGGCGATCCGGATCGGCGGCCCGTCGTGGATTGTGTCGCTGCGCCGGTCGAGCCTGACGCTCTTGAAGCCGGACTGACCGGCGGCCGTGCGGCCGTTCTCCGCCACATCCACGGTGGCGGGTTGGGGTTCAGCAGAGGCGTCATTGTTGCCGACGTACACCCGGTCGCTGGTGACGCCATTCGCCGCAGCACTGGTGGCGACCACCCACGGCTGGTCCTCGTCGCCCCGGTCGACGATCTCGGCCATCGGAACGGTCGCGGTGACGTCCGGCATCCGCAGGATCTGCAGGTCGCTGGTCTCACCATTGAGAATGCCGGTGTAGAGCGTGCCGCCCTGTCCTCCGAAGCCGACGCTGATGTCCCCGGTGCCACGGCCCCCATTGCCCGGGACGACACTGTTCAGCACCCAGGTGTTCCCGCCGTCGGTCGAGACGTAGATCGGGGCGAACGGGCCGCCCATCGGATCGGGGGTGAAGGCGCTCGCGACCATCTCCCTCGGATTCTCCGGGTTGACCGCGAGGCTGGGCTCACTGTCCAGGCTCCGGTCGCCGCTCAGCGCTCTGGGAGTGATGTTGACGACCTTGATGGTGGACATGTCGACTCACGCCCCTTCCTGCAGCACGGCGAGTTTCTGCACCGGCTGGACGTCGTCGTGGTGGAGCAACCGGAACGGCGCGTACCCGGCCAAGTCGCCCTCCGTCTCGTGCAGGAGCCACAGGGCCTCCTGCCCGGCCTGCGGGTTGGGCACCTCGCGCCAGCGGATGTCCGTGCTGCTCGGGTAGAGGAAGGTGCTCGGTCCGGTCTCGAGGTCGCCGTGTTCGACGATCGAGATTTCGACTGCGGCCCGCCACCAGTGCGGGGCGTGCTCGGAAAGGCCCGCCAGGCCGAGGTCCTCCAGTCCGACCACCGTGCCGACCACGACGGCGTCCGCCTCGGCAGCGTGCGCGGCGATGTCCTGGTTGCGTATCTTGCGCTGCACGGACGAGAAGGGCAGCTCGTCGGCAGAGGTCGCCGCCAGCGAAATGTGCCGCAGGACGGCGCTGACGGGCAGCCGGGCCACCTCGACGACACCCAGGCCGTCGCCGTAGACCATGCCCTCGGTGAAGAATGCGGCCGCGGTTCCGACCTCCATCAGTTCGCCATCGGCCGCCAGTTGGACGGTGACCTCGCCGCCCGCGAGCTGCCGGAAGGCCTCGGGCGCGTGCAGCACCTCGTCCACTCGCACCACAGCCGTCCGTTCGTTGTGGGCCTCGACCGGGATGGCCGCGAGTGACGTGCCGCCGGCCCGGGTGACAGTACCCACGAAGCTCAGCGGGGCCCGCCGGACCAGTTCGGTGAGTTTGTCGTTCGACGGTGCCTGTGTCGTATCCGTCATGACGATCTTCCTTCCCTCACCGCGCGGCGCGGACCGAAGGCGGGTGCGCCCGGCGCCACTCGATCCGGGCACCGAGCAGGCAGATGGCGGTGACGGCGGCCGCCAGTGCGACCACGAGCCACTCCGCCGCGCCGCTACCGGCGTCCGGGTCGAGGCCGAGGAGCGTCTCGATCCACTCCGGCCACACCAGGGTGAGCAGGAACAGCAGTCCGGACAGCCCGCCGAGGGCTGTCTCCAGCCAGAAGCGGGGCCGGACCGGATTCGATTGCTGGAAGGGCATCACTGCGCCTCCCCTTCTCCAACCGCCCGGGCCGCGCCATGACACGGCGCGCGCCGTTTCCGTGCCACCGCGAGGCGGCGGCACGACCCGGCCGGGCCGGCCCGAGTCGGGGGCTACTCCCGTCGGCGCCGCCGGTCGGGGGCGTAGTCGCCACGGGAGGGGATTGCTTCGATCCGCAGCGTCGGAGCTGCGGTGTGGAGTGCGTCCAACGAGGGGTCCGCGGGTCACCCTGCGTGCAGGTCCCTGCGCTGTACGTCTACAAGACACACGTACTTCGTATACGAGTCTGCTCGCACCCGCTGAGCAGGTCAAGGGGCCGCTCGGCCCGCTTCCCGCCTCAGACCCGGCTACCGCATCCCCGGGCGGGGGGACGACCCCACGGGCGTCGTCCCCCTGCCCCGCCGGTGAGGTCACACCAAGGTGATCAGCCAGGCTGAGGTCAGTAAAGCGGTCTGGTGCAGGGCCGGCTGATGCTGCTCCTGCCATCGGAGGTCAGTCGCTACTGGCCGCCCGATACTCCTCACGGCCCTTTCGGTCGCTCGGGCCAGGTGAGTTGGCCGGCCTGCCGAACCAGCGGGAGAGGTGGTCGTCCAGGGCCTGCTGATCGTCGCCGATCCAGGCGACGTGGCCGTCGGGGCGCAGGAGGACGCAGGGAACGTCGAGTGCCGCGGTGGGGTCCGCAAGGTAATCGACTCGGTCTGACCAGCCGCCGACGGTCAGGCGTTCAGTGCGGTCCAGCAGCAGGCCTCGGCCTCGATGCAGCAGACCGTACAGATCGCCGTGTTTCACGTCGATGTCGGGCAGGCGGCGGCCGAGCAGGTCGGGGCCTTCGCCGAAGTCGTAGCGGATACCGATCGCGGTGATCTTCTCGATCAGACGGCGGTTCACCTCGTCGAAGTCCATCAGTTCGGTGAGCAGCCGGCGTACGGCCTGCGGGCCCGGTTCGGTGGACAGCAGTTCCATCTGGGCCCGGGTGTTGTCCAGCACGTCCTCGGCGACCGGATGACGTTCGCCCTGGTAGGTGTCCAGCAGGGTGTCCGGCGCCCAACCGCGGATCTGTGCGGCCAGTTTCCAGCCGAGGTTGAACGCGTCCTGGACGCCCAGGTTGAGACCCTGTCCGCCGGTGGGTGGATGGATGTGTGCTGCATCGCCGGCCAGCAGCACCCGCCCGACCCGATAGCGTTCGGCCAGCCGGGTGGCATCCCCGAAGCGGGACAACCAACGCGGGGAGTGCACCCCGAAATCGGTTCCGGCGATGGCGCGCAGCTGTTGCTTGAAGTCCTTGAGGGTGGGTGGTTCCGCGCGATCGCTGACTCCTGCGGCGGGGACCACGACGCTGTAGACCCCTGCGCCGAAGGGCCTGAGCCAGAATGACTTATGGGTCTTGCCGATTTCGGTCACCTTGGCGGCGATCTCCTCCTGCGGCACACCCACTTCCATCTCGCCCATCAGCGTCTCGGTCCGCGAGGGCTCACCGGGGAAGCCGACGCCGAGCAGCTTGCGCACCGTACTGCGCCCGCCGTCACAGCCGACGAGGTAGCGCGAACGCAGCTGTTCGCCATCGGCCAGCTCGACTGTCACACCCTCGTCGTCCTGCTCGAAGCGGGCCACCGCACAACCGCGCCGGACTTGCGCACCCAGTTGGGTCGCATTTTCTTCAAGCAGGTTGACGATGACCGGCTGTGGGATTCCCAGCAGATAGGCGTGTGCGGAATCCAGGCCCTGGGGTGCGGGTTTGTTGATGGCGGCGAAGAACCCGCCGGCCGGACGCTGCCTTCCGTGTTCGCGAATTCGATCCAGCAGTCCGCGCATGGCCATCAGCTCGAGACTGCGAATGTGCAGACCGACGATGCGGACGAACGACGCCGGCTCGGTTTCCTTCTCCAGTACGAGTACCCGCACACCGTGCAGCCTCAGTTCGGCGGCCAGCATCGCGCCTGTCGGCCCGCACCCGGCAATGATGACGTCGAACTTGAAGGGCGCGCGATCGGCGCCGGAGGCCGGCGACCGAAGTCCGGGGACGTCGCCCACGGTGAAGTCGCGCTCGACCGTATCGTTCGACGACGGTTCGGCGGTGAACTGCGGAGAGTTCATAGGTGTTGCCTTTCGGGAGTGCCCTGTTGTCGAGGCGCTCCCGGCGACACCTACGTCAATCGCCCGACCGTGATGGAAAGGGGGAGCACCCATATCGATACTGCGTTCATGGGTCTCACCTCCTCGGGCGGTGTCGCGGTCCACTGCAAGCTACAAGCCCGCGCATTACCCCGTCCAATCATTTGTCAGCCACGTGATCACGGCTCCGAACGGGCCGTGCGGGTGCAGGGGGACCCGGCGTGGCGGGCGGGCGGGCTGGCTGGCTGGCTGGCTGGCTGGCTGATCACGGTCACGGTCTGCTCCTGGCTGCCCGGAGGCGGGCCGGATCAGAGATAGGAGTCCGCGGGCTCGGGGGCCCGGGGCCTTACCGAACGTCGTCGGCCCCGCCGGGATACCGCCCAATTCGGGTCCGATGGGGCAGGTTCGGTGTCGTCAACGCAGGTGCGGTGGTGTCCAGTCGGCGTGCCGCAGGATGGCGCGGACCATGGCGCGGGAGGGAGCCAGTCGGAGCGCGGTGTTGCGCAGAGCGACGGCCAGGGGGTTGCTGAGCTGCTGGCCCATGCGGCCGGCCTGGCGGGCGGCGCGTGCGACGGACTGGCTGTGGGGGCGGCGCTCGGTGTCGTAATGGGCCAGGGCGGATTCGATAGTGGGCTCGGTGGTGAGTGCGGCGGCCAGTACGACCGCGTCTTCCAGGGCCTGGCAGGCGCCCTGGCCGAGGTTCGGGGTCATGGCGTGCGCCGCGTCACCGAGCAGGACGATGCGGCCCGCGATGAAAGCGGGCAGGGGCGTGGCCAGTTCGTGGATGTCGTGATGCAGGACGGCGTCGGGGTGAGTCGCGTCCAGCAGGGTGGGGATCGGCGCGTGCCAGTCACCGAAGCGGTGGCGCACCTCGGCGAGGGCGTCCGTATGGCGTATGCCGGGCGGCGAGTTGAGGACCGCGTGCCACTCGGCCCGGCCGTCGGCGAACGCGATGTGGCCGAACTCCGCGCCCTTGCCCCAGGTCAGTTCGAAATCCGTGTCCAGCTCGACCGGGCGCTGGGTAATGGCGCGCAGAACGGTCGACCCGCTGTAGACAGGGCCGGGGTGACGGGAGAACAGCTGGGCGCGCAGGCGACTGCCCACTCCGTCGGCCGCCACAACCAGATCTGCCTCAAGTACGCCCTCCCCTGTCGATACCCGCACCCGGCTGGGGTCGGAAGAGTCGACGGAGGTCGCCTCAGCGTCGACCAGGCTCTCGGACGGCAGCGCCGCGCGCAGCAGCCGGTGCAGCGCGGCCCGGGGGATGCCGACAATCGGCGTGCCCAACTCGCGCTCCAGCGCGGCCCCGTCCATCCGGGCCAACCAGCTGCCACCGGGGACTCGGGTGCCCCCGGTGTACTGGGGGCACGCGGCCGCGCGCACCGCTCCGCCGACGCCGAGGATGTCCAGGGCGCGGATGCCGTTGGCGTGCAGGGAGATACCCGCACCCGCGTCACCGAGGACGGGCGCGCGTTCGACGACCGTCACCTCCCAGCCGATCAACCGCAGCCCGATCGCTGCGGCCAGCCCGCCGATGCCTCCGCCGACCACCACCGCACTGCCGCCCATGCCCTGCCCCCTTGTCCACCCCGACGCCCTTCTACAGGTGTAGAAGAAGAATACCTCGCGCCTCTACAGGTGTAGAAAGGGGCCATGCCCACCGACCGACGTACCCTCCTCGCCGATGCGGCCATCGACGTACTCGCCGAGACGGGGATCCGAGGGCTGACCCATCGCGCGGTGGACCGGGCAACGAACCTGCCGCCCGGCACCACTTCCGCCTACTACCGCACCCGCCAGGCACTGCTCACCGCACTGGTCCGGCGGCTTGTCGCACTCGACCAGGCGGAACTCCAGTCCATCGGGGAGCGGACATCAGTGCCGCAGAGCATCGACGAACTGGCGGGTGCGATCGCCGCCTTCATCGAGCTACGACTCAGGGGAGAGGGCCGGCGACGCTCCCTCGCGCGCTATGCCTGCGCCATCGAGAGTGTGCACCACCCCGAACTGCGGGAGATCCTTGTGCCGCGCGAGAACGCAGGACGCCAAGTCGTACGCGACTTCCTGGCCGTGCAAGGCGTATCGGACGCCGAGCAGCGCACCGTCACACTGCTGGCCTGCGTGGACGGATTGGTCTTCGATCGTCTGGTGGGTGGCGGAACGGTCTCGGACCGGGAGATCCGAGGACTGGTGGCGGCGGCGCTGCGTTAGCCCACACCTTCAAGAATCTCGGTCGAGACCGTCGGCCAGTGGGCGACTTTCCTATTCTCCAGGACCAGTTGAGCCCTCAGCAGCGCGGCTGCCCACCTCAGGCCAGTGCGCCTTCCCCCTAGGACGCGTCTGCCTTCCGAGGCCCGTCCGAGCTGAGCAGAACACCTCGCCGCCCGAGGGTGCTCGGCCCGTGCCGCTCACCGCGCCTGCCGCGTCGGCTGTGAAAATTGCTGTCCGGTTGTCGGAACGCGGTGATAAAGAGTCAGTGTGACAACGACACTTGAGTTCGCCGTCCTGCTGCGACTGATCGACGAGCGGTCGACCGCCTTCCGCGCCGCGGTCGCCTCCGCACCCAGCCTCGACGTGCAGGTGCCGACCTGCCCCGAATGGACACTCCTCGATCTGGTGCAGCATCTCGGCGAGAGGCGCCCTTTCTGGGCCGCCACCATCGCGGCAGGGCCTGCCACCGCTCCCCCGGCCACGTCCGCACCGGCGGGTTCCCTGACTGCGCCCCGGGACCGCGAGGCCTTGCTGGCCTGGCTGGCCGCCTCGACGCAGCAGCTACTTGACGCACTGCGTGAGGCCGGCCCGGATCGCGGTTGTTGGACGTGGTGGGGTACGTCGCAGTCGCCGCAGACCTCCGGTGCCGTCGCCCGGCACCAGCTCCAGCTCCAGGAAATCGCGCTGCACACCTACGACGCGCAGATCACCGTGGGTGCCCCGCAGCCGCTGCCGGACAAGGTGGCACTGGACGGTGTCGAAGAGTTCCTGTCCACCTGCTGCGCAACGACAAGTGCCTGGCCGCACAAGCCCGCTGCCGTCGACTTCCACGCCATCGAGGGCCGCTCCTGGCGCCTCTCGGTCTCCGCCGACGGCGCACGGGTCACCCCTGTCCCCGCACCCGGCACCATGCCCGCCACCGCCCTCGACGAGGGCCCGGACGCGGCCACCGCCTCCGTCCAAGGCACGGCCAATGAGCTGGTCCTGGCCCTGTACGGCCGTATTCCGATCGACTCCCTGAAGCTCGACGGCGACCGAGACCTCTTCGACCTGCTCCAGGCCTGGGAACCGGAGGATTAGGACACCGGAGTCGAGGCCGACGCCCTGGCCGTACTCATCGAGCCGTCACCGGGGCTGCGGGACCGCCCGCCAGGGCGCGTATCGACTCATGATCAATCCGCTCGAGAGAACGCGTGACTGGTCGAGCGGACACTAGCTGGATGTACACACTACTTTGGGAGATCTTGTGAGTCTGAGTCCGCGTGAGGTGTTTCTCCGGCTTGTTCACGGCGTCGCCGACGGGAACTTCGACGAGTTGCCCGACCTGTACGGCGAGGTCACCGATGTCCGGCATCCGATGGCGACGCCGGAATCCGAGCCGTTGACGAGTCGGCATGCACTCCAGGAGCACTTCACGGTGCCCCCGGAAGTCCGGGAGTCCTTGCCGAAGAGACGGGTCGTCGACGTCGTGGTTCACGAAACGGCCGATCCTGAAGTGATCGTCGCCGAGTTCGCCTATGAGTTCACGTCGCCGGACGACTCCACGACCAAGGTGCCCTGCGTCTTCGTCATACGTGTCCGGGACGGTCAGATCATCGAGTCACGCGACTACATCGACCCGATCCGTACGTACACGGCACGCGGGGACCTTGACCGCCTCATCGCGTCGTTGCGAAGGGATGTTTCCTGAGGTCTTGGTACTGGAGGCGTCGCTACTCGGGCGCTACCACAACCAGACGTCTGCCCCGTCCGGCCGGTAGCGTTCTCCGTCGTCCAACCGCACCTCACCCATAAGCCGCCGAGCACCCTCCGGCGCCTGACGGTACGGCGTGAGGAGCGATGTCAGTTCGTCGAAGCGGGCATCGACCCCTCCGTTCGCCGGAGGCTCCTCCCTCGCGGCGGCAAAAACCTCGTACCAGACGTAGATCGCCCACACCTCGCGCTCCATCGCCACCGCCGCCTCGCTCGCGGGCCAGACGACGTACTCGTCGGCGGCGGCCGGGTCATAGTCCCAGCCCTCAAAGTAGTGCGGGACACCATTGACGACCGCGGGTCCATGACGCGGCCCGTCATACGGCGGCCTCTGCATCCATGATCACGATCTACGGTCGGCGTACTGGGTAGCCGAACTCGACGGCGACGTCGTCAAGGGCTGGCTGGCGGGTATGCGGCGATCGTCCGTGAGGAACGGCCGCACCTCGGCGCCCAGTTACGTTTCGCAGACGTCGGCGTTCTGCGCATCACCGTGTTCGCCACCAACACGAGGAACACGCTGATCGCCGCACTCGGACTCCGCCATCGCCGGCGCGCCCGCCCCGAGGACCGTATCCCCGCCGCCCGCTCCACCGGCCTGCCCCACCCTGCCCCTCCACGATATCGCACACCATCAGATCTGCCTGAAGATCGTCCAGATCGCCCAGGTCCTGCCGCCTGCATGCCGAGCTCGCGCTGACCGGCGCGTGTTCGTCGGCGAGGTGCCGGTGCTTCAAGGCTGCGCGACGGTGAGTCGTCAGGCGGACGGCAGGGCCGCCTGGGTCCCGCCCGTCGTCACGGCAACCGTGCGAAGCAAGGGGAACAAGAACGCAACGACGAACAAACCGAAGAAAGTGATGGGCAACAGAGGCAGCAGCTGCGCAGGATCTTCCCGCAGCCAGTGCCGGTTGCCCCACCAATTCCCGAAGACGTCCGTCACCATCACGGCGCTCGCCAGCCAGACCCCTTCTCGCCGCACGAGTCCCACCAGCACGGCCACCAGCGGATCGAGAATCGCCAAGCTGACAAAGAACACCCGCAGGGGAACCTGAGGAAACGACGCATAGGCATGGATGCCGTCACGGGCCAGATAGAAAATGTGGACGCAGGATCCTTCGAAGAATCCGATCACATACGCCGTGAGAACCCATCTCACCCACAACGCCTGCCCGCCCCAACGTTCCCGCAGCTCAATCCCCACCGGGTCACCCTAGAGGTTCGGCGTGGGCGAGGCATCAAAGGCGGTTCCTCAGTCGCCGACGACCTCGCTTGTGGAGGCGCGGGCGGCGGCCTCGTCGACGAGGTTCTTGCCGGTGGCAATGGCGACGACGAGTGCCTGCAGTGTCGCTGAACAGGGAGCCTCGCCGCGTGCGATTGCGCTTGCCCCCCACCGCCGTCCAGCTCGACACCACCGCCCCGCCGCCGGCGCCTCAAGTTCGCCCGCCACTGGCCTGGGACCGATGCGACCACCGACGCGATCCAACGACTGGCAACCCTTCCCAACTTCGGCTGACCACAACGTTCTTGTCCCTACGGAC
Source organism: Streptomyces sp. SAS_270 (assembly GCF_052543295.1). Lineage (NCBI taxonomy): Bacteria > Bacillati > Actinomycetota > Actinomycetes > Kitasatosporales > Streptomycetaceae > Streptomyces > Streptomyces sp. SAS_270. The sequence continues at coordinate 1,887 of NZ_JBMNDS010000111.1, read as the reverse complement.
AGCCCCCACCGGAGGGAGCCGTTGAACCCGGCGCGCACTCGACGCAACAGTCGGGCTCGCCGTCACGCCCAATAACACTGGCGAACACAGATCGGCCGCCAGCAAGAGCTGACGGCCAATCACGATAGGCCGAAGCTAAGACTTCTCCCGCAAATCGCCTGCTCAGGGCCTGATGGCATGATCTAAGCGTGATCAGTGAACCCGGCCGTCCTGGTGCGACAAGGTATGTCCTGTTTGATGTCGATGGCACGTTGATCAATGCCGTGGACAATCAGCGCCTGGTGTGGCGCACGTGGGCAGAGCGATACGGCCTGGAACCCGACGAGGTTTACCGGGTGGCGCTGCGGACGAGGCCCATGGAGACGTTTGCGCAGGTTGCCCCGGACCAGGACCCCCGGGAGTGCCTGGCCGCACTGCACGAGCTGGAGGACGAGGACGTCCGTTCCGGCACCTATACAGCCTTCGGCGGCGCCTCGGAGCTGCTCAATGCCCTGCCGCCCGGGGCCTGGGCGCTGGTGACCTCGAACTATGAGCACCGGGTGCGTGGACGTTTCACGCGGACAGGCTTGCCGGTCCCGAAGGTTGTCGTGGACGCGGCTGCTGTAGAGGAAGGTAAGCCGTCGCCGGTGCCGTATCTGCAGGCCGCCGCGCGACTTGGCGCCCGACCGGAGGACTGCCTGGTCATAGAGGACGCCCCTTCCGGGGTGCAGTCCGGCCTGAGTGCCGGGATGACGGTGTGGGGCGTCAACACCCCTGAAGCGATAGACGGTGTGCATCGCCACTTCGGCAGCCTCGGCGAAGCGGTCCGCGACATCCTCGCCTTTGCGTCCGGGCCCCACCCTCATCGGCTGGAGGGATCAGCCACAGTGGAATGACCCTGCTGTGGCTGGTGTGATCACGGCGTTGGAGCCGCCCTGGATGGTCCCGTTCACCGGGCTGAGCCCGCGCCAGTTCATGAAACCGGTGACAGCGCTGCGTCGCGCGGGGAGCGATGCCACCCGCCGGGCAAGGCCGTGGAGCCTGCCCCTGGTAGACAGGACGCTGCTCGTCACGGCGTACTGGCGCACGAACTTGACGATGCGCCAACTCGTCCCGCTGTTCGGTATCTCCAAGTCCGCCGCCGACCGCATCATCGATCACCTCGGTCCGATCCTGGCACTGCAGCCCCGGCGCCGCTTCGCCAGAGATGCCGTACTCATCGTGGACGGCACCCTGGTCCCCACCCGCGACCACCCGATCGCCCAACAGTCCAAGAACTCCCAGTACTCCACCAACCACCAGGTCGTCATCGACGCCGACACTCGCCGGGTCGTGGTAGTCGGTCGGCCCCTGCCGGGCAACCGCAACGGCTGCAAGGCGTGAGGGCAATCCGGCGCCAAAGCCGCCGTAGGAAAGACGATGATGATCGCCCACGGCGGCTATCCGGGCACCTGGCTCGTCATGCCCCACCGCCGCAGCCAGGGCCAGGAACTCCCCGACTGGAAACAGGAGCACACCCGCTCCCACGAACAGGTCCGCGCCCGCATCGAGCACACCTTCGCCCGCATGAAGGCCTGGAGGGTCCTCCGCCCCTTCGCCTCAAGGGCGATGGCGTCCACCACGCCATGCTCGGCATCGCCCGCCTGCACAACCTCCACCTCGCCGGATGAACGAGCGGGCCCTCAGCGGCCGCCCATCTCAATCGACTCGAAGATCCTTTTCCGGGACAAGCCTCAGGCGGCGGGGTCGGGGGCCTGCTGCAGCTGGGCAAGGGCCTCGGCAAGAATCCGCCAGATCTCCGCAGCCAAATCGATATTGGCATCCGCCTGCGCCCGCTCCGCCAACACCCGCAAACCCTCCGCCCCCGACGCATCCCCCGCCAAGATCCGCAACCGATACCGCAGGATG
>NZ_JBMNDS010000110.1:0-28913 GCF_052543295.1 Streptomyces sp. SAS_270 | reverse complement strand
ACCGCCCTCCACGCGAAGTCCACGCCGAGTACGAGAAGTTGCGAATCGCCGCGTGAAATAGACGGTCAGACACCTGTCCGGCAAACGCGAGGCCCCTCAGTCTTCGCCGGAGGCGAAGACTTCCGCTATTCCACCGGGCGAGGCTTGTGGGGCGCGCATTCCGCCTACTTCATGCTGCCGAGTTTCTACCGCCGCTTGGCAGAACGCCTCGGACCGGTTCTTGCCACGGAGCACCATGGCTGAGCCCAAACGGCAGCCGTACTATCTGGCCGCCGCGACGCCAGCCGTCCACGCGCTCGTCATCGGCGTGGGCGGCTACCCCTTCTTGCCCGGCGGGCACCGTTACCGGGCCGGCGACGGGACACCGTGGCAGGACATGACGCAGCTCACTTCACCGCCGCGATCCGCACTCGCCTTCGCCGACTGGTTGGTAAGCGGCGGAAAAGGGCGATGGGTCGCCAAACTGGGCAGCGTGGACCTGCTCCTGTCTTGGCCCCCGGGTGACGACCTGCCCAAAACCCTCGCCTCGCCGCCGGCTGAGGCGACCATCGAGAACATAAGGGAAGCGTTCCAGCAGTGGACAGAACGGTGCGGACAACATCCTGACAACATCGCCCTCCTGTACTTCTGCGGCCACGGACTCCAAGGTGACGGTCAATACCTGCTCGCGAGCGACTTCAACCGCTACAGCCCCGCCCCCTTCACCCAGGCATTCGATTTCGACGAAACCCGGCTTGCTCTCCAGCAGTCCGGACCCCGGACCCAGCTGTACGTCGTCGATGCCTGCCGCGACAGCTGCCTGGAACGGCCCGGAGGCGTACCAGGGCTCGCTGTGCGGGACTTCTTCATGCCGAACGCGTGCGAGAACGAACTCACCATCCGGCTCCCCGCGTTCGACCAGGCCCACGGCGATTCGTATGAAGTGTCCCGCCTCACCCGAGCACTCATCGGGTGTCTGGAAGGGCAGGCGGCCACCCCGGACGAGCACGGCGGCTGGGAAGTCAGCACCGACAGCATCCGCCGGGGTATCAGCCGCCTGCTGGTAGAGGAACTCGGCGAGAACGAACCCACCCGCACGGTGGAGGCGACCGGTTTCGGCGACATACCCCTCTACCGCCTCGACGGCCCGCCTCCCGCCAAACTCACCGTCCGGTGCCTCCCGCCAGAAGCAGCTGGCCGTACCAAACTGGCCTGCATACCTCAGCACCCGCCAGACCTGCCCACCATCGACTGCGGCACTGCCCAGGAATGCAGATCGGACCAGCACGGCCCCTCGGTGCAGGAGTGGCGCGTTGAACTCACCTCGGGTTTCTACACCGTGAGCGCGGACTGCGAAAGCACTACGACCGCTCGCCCGCACGGGGTCTTTCCCCCGCACTCCCGGCTGAGTCTGCAGGTGATGCCGTGACCGAGGGCACCCTGATCACTCTCGTCTCCCGCGATGACCTGCTCGGCGGCACCCCAGTACACGTACAGATCGTCGACGGCCGACACCGCCGGGTGCGCACCGAGATCGCTCAGGTGGGCATCCCCCACTTGCTCGACCTGTCCGACGGCCCTTACGCGGTGCGCGCGCTGCTGCCGTCCGGCGATGTCATCGAGAGCGGATTCGAGATCCCCGCCCGAGGCGGGTCCGCCCCCGTCTCGATCGACCTCGCACCGCACCTCCCGCACCTCTGGCTCGAGCCCGCTGCTGTGCTCAGCCCACCTGCCAGCACCCACTTCGGCGATCTCACCCACACAGACTTCTCCGCCGCGTGGATCCGGCTATGGGCATGCCGGGAAAACACCTGGAACGTCATTGAATGGCCGCATCCCCAGGTGCTGCGTTCCCCGCACGGCGTGCGCTTTGCCTTCCAGGGGCTCGACGCTGTGCCACACGCCGTTCAAGTCGGCACAACCTCCACGCCGTGGCACATCACGCGGCTGCCCCTGACGACCTCCCCCCTTGTCACCGTGCGCCCTGCGGTACGGCCCCTGCACCTGAGCGTGTCGGCTCTCTCCGGCGACAGGCCCATGGACGCGCTGCTCAGCTATCTCGCTACTGGCGACACGCGAGCGGCCGAGCTGATCGGGCAACCCCTCGCTGACGACACCCGCGCATGTCACACCCAGTTCCGGAGCACGGCGTTGGGCTACTACCTGCTGAACGCGGGCACGAGCAGTGGAGTTCTGCGACCGGAACTGCTCCTCACGACCGCTGCCACGGCCGACGGGGCGGTGCTGTCTGCCTGGACCCTGCTGGAGCGGATGCGAGCCGGGGCGACCGAGCGGTCCATCAAGGAGGTCTGCCTCGCCTTCGTGCGGGCCGCGTACACCGGCCTGCCCACCTGCACGCAGGGCATGGTGAGGCTGATCGACGGCCTGCGTCTCGCCGCATCGAACCACACACCGCATCGCGACGACGCCCAACGCCTGCTCGCCGAGAGCTCGCGATACCTCGCCCACGCCGACATGACGTCACCGCTTCTTGCCTTCCACGGCAGCCGCCCGGACACACCCGGCCAGTGGAATCCCGGCACGGCAGAGATCCCCTACGGTGCGGTGCTGCTCACCAGCCCGCACCCCGACAGCACTCTGCCCGCATTGTCATCGCCGAGCGACGCGCTGCCCGGAGATCTGGTGACGCGGGCCATCGCCACCCTCGACACCGGCATGGAGTGGCGGATGCCGGTGCAACGCTGGGCCGAGGCATCCGACTGCCTCACTACCCTGCAACGAACACTGGCTGCCTCGGACTGGCCGGCCTTCGCCAAAGCAACCGAGACACTGCGCGGACTGTTTGGACACCGTGGCACTTCCGTCGGGGCGGTGCAGGCCCCAGACCCGATCCGCAACGCCATGCGCGAACTCCTGGGGCGCTGCTCCGTGGTGTGCGGGCGATCCGCCGAACTGGTCCGTCCCTCCCTCTCCGTTGAATCGGCTCAGCCGGTACGCCCGCAGGCCGCGCGAACCGACGACCGTATCCCGGACAACGACAGTGCTGTCAGCCTCTACGCGACTGCCCTCGACGCCCAGGACGCCGCTCTGCTGGAGACGTGCATCAGCCAGTTCCGACACCTGCTCGACATCATCCAAGGCAGTGACGCTCTGCGCCCCACCATCCTGGTCAACTACGCCATCGCGTTGTGGACCCTGAACGAGTGGACCGACGAGCCTTCACCCCAAGGGGACCCAGTCCACTGCCTGGCCGAAGCCATCTCGCAGACCAGCCCTGGAAGCGCCCGGTTCCACCAGCGCATGGCCTGCCTGCACGCGGTGCGGACCATGCGCATGCAAGGCCGGGAAAGCCCCACCCACGACACCATGCGGCCAGGGCGGGCAACAGTGCTTGTACCCGACGCGCCTGAACAAGCCAGCGAGCCGATGGAGCTGCGGTTGCAGCCGACAACTGCACCCGCCGACACCGCCCAACTCACCCACAGTGCGCCAGCACAAAAGGAAGCTGCCCCGGTCCGAGGCCACCACCGAACGGTATTGCGACTGGGCTATGCCAAGGCCCTGCCCAAGTACGACTACGAGCACTACAGCCGATTGGCCGGCCCGCTCACCCAGCTGCCCACGGACCGTCCCTATCGGGTGCGCTACCGCAGTCTGCTGGCACAGGAGCCCCACCGGGTACGTGCCGCACTCATGCTCGGCGCAGCACCGCTACTCAGCTTCACAGTCCTCCTATGGATCCTGCAGCCCGATCACTGGGCGTCTGCTCTGCAGAGCCAGGGGTCGGCCCGTGACCTGCGCATCACCATGATCGTCACCCTCGGGCTGATCGAGTGCAGTCGCCTGCTCTCCGTGCTCTCCGGCGCGTTGTCCACTCTCACCGCGCGGGATCCCATTCCCGTAGTCCCCGAGACCGGAACGAAAGTCGCCTTCCTCACCACCTTCGTGCCCGGCAAAGAACCCCTTGACATGGTTCGCGCAACCCTGGAAGCCGCCGTACGGCTGCGCCATCGAGGCCTCCTCCATGTCTGGCTGCTCGATGAGGGTAATGACTCCGAAGCTCGCCTTCTCTGCGAACGGCTTGGAGTGCACCACTTCTCCCGCAAGGGCGTCAAGCGCTGGAACCAGCGCAAGGGCCCACACCGTGCAAGAACCAAACACGGCAACTACAACGCTTGGCTCGCGGCTCACGGCGACGAATACGAATTCTTTGCTTCTGTCGACACCGACCACATCCCCCTTCCCAACTACCTGGAACGCATGCTCGGCTACTTTCGCGATCCCAACGTGGCCTTCGTCGTCGGCCCCCAGGTCTACGGCAACAGCGACAGTTGGATTTCCAGGGCAGCAGAGAGCCAGCAGTTCCTGTTCCACGCCCTCACACAGCGTGCAGGCAACAGGTACGGCGTCCCCATGCTGGTGGGCACCAACAACGCCATTCGCATTGAGGCTTTGAAGGAAATCGGCGGAGTGCGCGACTCCATCACCGAGGACCTGGCAACCGGCCTCGATATCCATCGCGGCCGCAACCCCGCGACGGGAGACCGCTGGCGTTCCGTCTACACCCCCGATGTACTCGCAGTCGGCGAAGGCCCCACCAACTGGACCGACTTCTTCACCCAGCAACTTCGGTGGAGCAGAGGCACCTGCGAAACGATCATTAAGCAGCTCCCTGGGGCGCTCTTCTCCTTCTCACCAGGTCGGCTCCTGCACTACTCGCTTACGCTCGCGTACTACCCGATGACGGCACTGAACTGGGCCCTCAGCGCGCTGAGCTGTCTCATGTTCGTTGTCGTGGGGACAGGTGGCGTTGATATTGACCCGGTCGTCTGGTTCATGCTCTACGGCAATGCCTCTGCGCTGCAGATCGGCTTGTACATCTGGAACCGTCGGCACAACGTCTCGCCGCACGAGCCGGAAGGCTCAGGAGGTGTCGTGGGCATGATGATGTCCGCCCTGACCGCACCCATCTATGTCCGAGCGGCACTTGATACTTTGCTACGCCGCCGCAGCCTCTTTGTCGTCACGCCCAAGGGTGATTCCGCCACCCCCGACACGTTCTTCGGTACTTTCAGGCATCATTTGCCGTTCGCTGTCCTGTTCATGACCTCCGCGGTCTACGGCTTCGGCTTTACACAAGCGAGGGCCGCCGGGGTCGTCGGCGGGATCTGGTCCGTTGCAGGACTGGTATGGAGCATCCTGCCCCCGACGCAGTGGTTGATTGCGCGCCGCCGAGCTGCTCACGAAGTTCGGGCGTACGGCACAGTCTCGAGTTCCGGGACATTCAGTCTTAGCCATAGCAAGGTGTCAGAGTCCGCATCCCGCCGGTCATCGAACTCATCACCGGTTGGCGTTGATGCGGAGGCAGCCCGGCACAGGCGCGCCAAGGACCGCTTCTAACCTGCCCATTTCTGTGCCAGGGCGTGGCAGGACGGGGGGCTTTGGCCACGCGCCGGAGGCCTGCACGTGTACAGCTGCATCCCTGAAGCCGATCAGGCGACGCGGGGCGGCGGGCAGGGCCGTGACGGTGGGTGAGAAGACCCCTGCCATCGTCGATCCACCGCTCCCGGACGTTCCGACACCGCAACGCCGCTCCCTAGGAAGCGATGTGCGGGCTGGTCAGGGCGGCTCCGAAGTAGCCCTTGGTGTCGTTGGAGAGGGTGATGCCGGCGCTCGTGCCGCACAGGTTGACCGATCCGCTCAGGACGGGTGCGGAGGCCGAGCCGCGGGCGATCCACAGGCAGCCGTCGCTGTTCTCCGTGGGTATGCCGACGATCGTCTCGGCCTTGCCGTCCTTGGTGAGATCGGCGAGGTGGACGGCCGCGCCGAACTGGTCACCTCTCTCGGCGGTGCCGGGCACGCCCGTGCTGTTCTGGGTGTATCCGACAGCCTTCGTCGTGGACAGGCCGGTTGCGGAGCCGCGCAGCAGGACCGCTGTCCCCGCGTACGCGCGCGTGCCGACCGCCTCACCGGGAGAGCCGACGAGGACGTCGGCATATCCGTCGGCGTTGACGTCACCGATGCTGAGCGACTGGCCGAACCGGTCGCCGTCTTCCGCAGTACCCGGGACACCCGCCGTGTCCTGGTGGAAGACCTTCGGCCGCTGGGCGGTGGTGATGCCCTGCGCACTGCCGTAGAGGACCTGGATCTCGCCGCCGCGGTGCGCGCCGCCGGTCGCGTTCATGACGGAGTCGTCGTCCGCAATACCGGTGACCAGGTCGCCGTAGCCGTCGCCGTTGATGTCGCCGATCTGACCGGCATGGCCGTCGGCGTAGGGGAGTTTCGTGGGCCAGTTCGCCGAACCATCCTCGTTCGGAGGGCCGCTGTCGACGTAGACGGGTCCGCGCAGGTTGTCGCTCGCGGGTCCGGGCAGCCAGAACCGCTCCGCCCTGCCGTCACCGTTCACGTCCCCCATCGCCACGCCGCGGGCATCGCCGACGCGCCATTCCCGGTAGCTGGAGGCCGGCTTGCCGGTGCGGGTGAAGGGGCCGGTGAAGGAGGCGCCCTCGCAGTGCGAGCCGATGCTCACCTCCGGGGCGCCGTCCCCGTTCATGTCGCCGGTGGCCAGGGACATTCCGAAGCCGCAGTACGTCCTGCCGTCCCCGTACCCGGCGGGCGGGGAAATGCTCGCGCCGCCCTGCAGCCCACCGGGCCCGCCCCACACGACGGTCACCGAGCCCCGGGAGTTCTTGCTGCCGACGGCCTCCTCCGGGGTGCCGACGAGCAGATCCGCATACCCGTCCCGGTCCAGGTCGGCACTGGCGACCGCGGTGCCGAAGGCGTCCCACTCCTCGGGCTCCCCGGGAACCCCGAAGGTCGCCTGCGTGATGACCGCCCGGCGGGTGGCGCTCACCGATGACGCCGCCCCGTACAGGACGACAACGGCGCCGGCTTCCTCGACGCCACCGTTCGCTGCGTAGGGCGCGCCCACGACCAGGTCGCGGTAGCCGTCACCGTTGAAGTCGTCCTGGACAGCGGCGGTGTTGGCCCCCTTGTACGGGGCAGCTGCGGAAGCAGCCGCCGGAGGGAGGGTGACGGCGAGGAGCGGGGCGAGCACGGCCGCGGCCGTGACTGCTCTGTGCAACGGAACTCCTTGACGGGGCGGCGTGGACCGCAGAGCGACGACGAAGCCTGAAACTCAGTCGCCCCACTGGACACACGAAAGCCCCCGAAGGTTGTGCGCGGTTCCCGTCCTTGCGTCAGCGGCTGTGGACATGGGCAGACGGGAGCAACGTCTGGGATGAGGTGCTGGAGCACCGATCCGCAGGACCCGCCATGGAGAGCGCCACACGAGCGGCCGGCCATATGGGCATGACCACAGGGATTCCACGCTCTCAGGCCCGCACACGCTTTGCCTGGCCTCGTCACGCGGTCGGAGGGATATCGGCGTCCCGGACCTCCGCGCCCGGTCTTGGGGGGTGCCGCTTGGTCTCAAGCATCCCTCGTCGGAGAGTTACCTCTGGTTACTGCCAACAATTGTGTGACTGTTGTCGGCAATGTGGGCGGCCTCCGCGGGCACAGGGCAGTGAACCGCTGGCTCCTGGGCGGATGGAGGCGTCGGACTGTCCCGGAGCGGTTCAGCGCAGGGGCTCGATGGTGTCCGGGGGCTGGGTTGGCTCGTTCGATGGCGGCGTGGGCCCGGTTACCTTGTTGTTGGTTTCGTCAACTTCCTGAACAGCGTGGTTGTAGTCGACGACCACCTGGTAAGTGCAGTTTTCGAGTTCCTTGCACGCATCCGGTATCCGGACAGGCCAAGATTGTTGACCGCCCCCGCGCAGAGTGTTACTTGGCTCCTCCTGCGCCACTACCTCTTTCGTGGTGCCATTCTCTGTGATCACCACCTGGGTCACGAAGGAACCCGCAGTCCCTCTGCCGCTGTTCGTGATCACGATGTTCAGCATGTTGCCCGCAGGAACGGCGGCCAAAGTCAGGTCGGGAAGCGAGGCGGCGGGGATCGCCGCCCCCGAGAGGCGAACGCTGCGGATGCCTTCGGCCGCGTTGTTGGGGATCGTCAGCGTGGCGTCTCGCTGGCCGGCCGCTGTCGGCTCGAAGACCACCTGGAGCCGGCAGTCCTTCTTCGTCGCGAACTCCTTGCCGGAGCAGCCATCGGCGATGATCTCGAAGTCCTGCGGCGCGGTGCCGCCGAGCTTCACCATGTCGACGGACAGGGGTGCTGTTCCCGTGCTGGTGAGTGTGAGCGCTTTGGGGGCGCTGCGAGTACCGATTGGAGTCTCCGGGAAGTCCAGCGCAGTGGGTGTGTTCTCCGCTGAAGGCTCTCGTTGCTCGCCACCAGATGACGTACCCGTACCCGTCGAGCCTGTGGTGCCGGTCGTGCCGGAGGCGCCCGAAGAGCTGTTGCTGGAGCCAGACCCGCCGATGGAGCCACCAACGGAACTGCCACCAGAGCTGCCACCAGAGCTGCCACCGGCAGACGTGATGCCTTGCACCGCTGCCACGATCGCTACCGCCCCTGCAACGGTGAGTATGGAGGCTCGAAGCGCCCGAGCCCTGGTCCCTCGGTTATGGCGGTCTGGCTGGCCGTTCGGGTAGGTCGGCGGCGCGCCGGACGCCGCCCGCACGAGCCTCAAGTGTTCCCGGCTCAATGCTGCTCCCGTGTGATCCGCGAGCCGCGAGCGTAGCTCCACTGCCCGTTCCAGCAGGTCCTGGGCCTCCTGGAGGCGGTTTTCGCAGTACGCCAGCGTGCCCTTCTGGTGAGCGAAGAGCGCTTCGGCCGATGCGTCTGCGGTCTGTTGCGCCGCCTCAATGCCCTGCCCCAGGACGTGCCGCCACTGCTGCCAGCGGCCCAGCACGAACAGCACGGGCTCTATCAGCCGGATCAGGCGGACCACCACGGCGAACTGCGCCCGGTCGGTTGCGAATCCGAGCAGGCTCAGTGCCGCCTCCAGTCCCTCCAGCGCATGCGGTCCGGTGGGGTCGGCGAGCCAGTCGACGAGTCCGCGTACCGCTGCGGCGAAGTCGATGTGGCCGAGGAGCTCTCGCTCATAGTTCTCCTTCTTGCACACGGGGATGCCGAACCGGTCGTCCGGATGCTCGGCGAGACCGTCCCGGTGCAGCGCGTCCAGGTACTGCAGGACATAAGAGATGTCTCCGATGCCGGACACCAGCGCGGCTGGCAGCAGTGCGCCGGCGAACAGTGTGAGGACGGCCAGCGCCCGCCGTTTGACGTTGCTGAGTCTGCTCAGGGAGAGCCGGTCGAGCGCCTCCGGATCGGCCTCGGCCTCCTCCGCGAGGCGTCGCGCGGTGAAGTCCCCGGCCCGCAGGAGGGCCGCGGCCTGCTTGATGTGCAGGGGTTGTCCCGCCACGGCCTCCAGCAGCCGGTGTATGTAGGGGAGTTCGGTGTCGGCGATCGGCCGGCCCAGCGCCTGGGTGAACAAGGTGAACGCCGCGTCTGCGGGCAGCCCCGGCAGCGTCCAGGACTGGCCGAGCCCGGTCAGTACCGGCCCGACCGAGCCGACCACCAGGTGGCCGTAGCCGGTAAGCGCCGTCGCGAGATGGTGCGGGATGCGCGAGCCGGGTGGCACATCGTCGAGTACGACAAGTGTGCGGCAGCTGCGGATGAGCTGCTCGCACTCCGCGCGGGTCGGCTTCACCGGTTCCGGGGCGGCAAAGAGCTGATCGAAGATCATCTGTAGTACGTCGTCCAATGGCGCGGCACCCGCCCGGACGTACACGGCCGGCGCCCAGACGGCGCCGGAGGCCAGGTGCCGCAGAAGCGTCGTCTTGCCGTAGCCGCAGGGTGCGCGGAACTCCACAGGCTGATATGCCAGGATTTCCCGCCGGGTGGCCGCGGCCGGAGCCTCCCGCCCCGCCGGGGGCGGGGAGGCGGCGGTCCGGGACCCGAGCGGGCGCATCTGGGCGAGGACGTGGGCGCGGACGGCCAGTTCGACCGGCTCCAGGCGAACGCCGTGCACCGGGGTCAGGATGAGCCGCGTAGTCCCGAACAGCAAGGTGCTCATTAGCTGAACATCCTCCAGTCGTAGACGAGTTGGTATTTGCCGCCGTGTCCGGTGTAGGTGACGGTGCGCTCTGGGCTGTCGGATCGGCCGGCCCAACGACTGGACAGGGACGGAATGGTGGCCTGAACGGTGAAGGGCTGGAAGATGTCGTCCTGCCACACCACTTTGAGGAAGCTGAAGATCTTCCCGACTACGTAGTCGATCGCCTTGCTGATCAGCTCGGCGATCGGTCCGCCCGGGCCGCCGGGCAGCTGACTGCCGATGGCATCACCCAGTGCCTTGCTGATCGCGACCCGCACCTTGTTGATCAGCCCGTCGACGAAGCTGCTGAAGCCGCCCTGGTCCACCTCGGCGAGCACCAGCGTGACGAAGTAGGACTTGGGGAACTTCACTGGGCCTTCGGCGAGGTTGAACCAGACCAGCCGTCGCGGCGGGGCGTACGTCTGCACGCCGCCGGTGTGGAAGCTCTTAACCCGGAAGGAGGAGATCTTGTCGGCGTCGCCACTCTCGTCGACGGCGGTGCCGCCCAGCGAAATCTCGTCCTTGAACGCCTCGTTGGTCTCCTCCACACACTTCACCTGGTGGAGCCGGAGTTCCAGCTTCCGCAGCGGGGTCCCCGCCGCGGCCGCGGTCTGTTCCACTGTGCCCACTGCATCCTTGGTGACCGGAGTCTTGCGCAGTTCGTCGGCCGGGAACTTGAGCTTCGCGGGGAAGGGCAGCTTCCTGACCTGGGCCTCGACGGAGGTCGTCGAATGGAGATCCACCTTGGCGAGGTCGTCCAGCTTCTTGGCGCGGCCGGGCTGGTTCTTCAGGTCGGCCACGATGCGGTCCGCGGCCTTCTTCCGGGTCCCCTCGGGTAGTGCCTTGAAGCGGCTCGCCATCAGATGTTCCGTCGCGGTACTGCCGGACGGCATCGGGTACTTGGCGGATTCGCTGTGATGGGCCGCGACCTTCTCCGCGGCCAGCTGGAATTCACAGACCACGCGTTCGGCCACAGCGAGCACCTTGGCATTGGTGATACCGGTGACGACGGTATCGATGTTGTCGGTCATGCGCGTCTCGTCTCCTCGGTGGTGAGCGGTCTGCTCATCTCCAAGGGCGTCCTTTGGGGCGGCACATCGTGTATCCGGGCGGCACACCTGGCCGGAGGGTCAGAATCGCCAGGTGATCCGGGTTGCGGGGTCGGGGGCGTAGCAGCAGTACGTGCCGGTGCGCAGACTGCGGTCCAGATGCCGGCCGAGGACGGGGTCCTCGCGGGTGATTCGGCGTACCACCGATCTGAGTGCCTTGGTCACGTTGAGTCGGGCCCGCTCGGTGGCCGAGGCGGCTTTGCGGTCGCGGCCGCCTAGGCCGACCGCGCCTGCCAACTGCTCGGTCAGGGCATCGATTTCGGTGCGGGCGCGCTCGGCCCGTCCGGCGTCGTTCCACTGCTCGGCCTCTTGGAGGTCGTCGGTGAGTTCCCGCAGCCGGTTGCGGTACTCAGTCTTGGCCCGTGCGTCGAGGACCGATCCCGCGTCGCTCGGGATCGGTTCGGAACCAGCGCCAGCGAGCTCGAGGGCGAGGAATTCGCGGTCGGGCTCGTGGAGGAGGCGGTTCAGATATCCGAGTCCGCGGGTGTCCTTGAGACGGAAGACCTGATCGCCGTGCGCGATGGCCCAGTATTCGCCCTCCCTGCGGAGCGCGGCGCCGTCGGACGATGGTTCACCCGTATCCACTGCGCGGAGGATCTGTTCGCCGTCGTAAGGCTGCAGAGGCGGCAGCCCGAGTTCCTCGGTGACCGCCAGTGCGGCCGCATCGATCGACCACCCTCGGCCGCGCTCCCACGCCCCGTCGAAGTGGCGGGCACCGAGCGCAACACGGCCCTCGGTCGCGACAGTCGCCATGAATTCCCGTACGAAGGGCATCAACGCCACGCCTACGGAGTCCCGTAACGACTCCGACGCGCCCAGCAGGCCGGCTCCCCGTGCCCAGTTGCCTTGGCCTGCTGTGTAGAGCCCGGTGAGACAGAACACTTCGGACAGGCCCCACTTGGCCTTCAGCACCCAAAAGCGCCGGAGCGCCTCCGAGACACGGGCGACGGTGTCGTTGCTCCCCCCAAGCGCCCAGGTGGCCATCGCGTGGGTGAGAGCGGCCCAGGCGAGGCTCTCGGGCTCGCCCGTCTCCTGGAGGGTGGCGTATGCGGCCTCCGCCAGAGCGCGGGCTCGCTCGAAGTCGTTCCGGGCGAGCTGCGCAGCGGTGAGGAATTGATACGACCAGCCCGTCAGCCAGAGGTCCGCTGACTCCCGGGCAACGGTCAACGACTCCTCCAGGACGTCGACCGCCCGGTCGAGGTCGTCGGCGCAGACGGCGGCGAAGCCGAGGTATTGGAGTGCGTAGGCCAGTCCTTGCAGATCGCCGCCCCGGCGCGACAGTTCCACGGCCTCGCTACAGGCGCGAGCAGCGCGCGGGAGGTCGCCCTCGATCACTGCCAGGGTGGCCAGGCCGTTCAGGGCACGCACTCGTCCCTCAGCCGAGGTGGCGATGGAGGTGGCGGCATCCGCAGACAGGGCCCGCTCCAGCCAGACGTGCCCCTCCGCGTAGTGTCCGCGCAGATCCCAGTAGGGTGCGAGGGCACCGGCGAGGCGGAGGGCGCCCTCGATGTCGTGGGTGGCGAGCTGCCAGTCAAGGGCCGCTCGGAGATTGCTGTGCTCGGTCTCGAGACGGTTCAGCCAGTCCGGCTGCTCCGGACCTCGATACCCTTCCCAGGCCCGCTCGGCGAGGTCCACGTAGTACGCCGCGTGCCGGGCACGCAGGGGGTCGATGGCGTCGGCGTCGCCGAGCCGTTCCAAGCCGTACGCCCGCAGGGTTTCGAGGACCCGGTAACGCGGCGATCCCCGCACCGGAGTAACGGTCACCAGGGACTTGTCGATCAGTCTGGGCAGCAGCTCCGCGACATCTCCGGGCCCGTCCGGCTCGTCGGACACGGCCTCGGCGGCCTCTGTACCGAAGTCGCCCGAGAACACAGCGAGGCGGTCGAACAGTTCGCGTTCCGGGTCGCTGAGCATCCGGTAGCTCCACTCGACCACTCCCCGCAAGGTCCGATGGTGAGGCAAGGCGGCACGGCTCGATGCAGCCAACAGCCCGAACCGATTGTCGAGACGCCGGCTGATCCGCTCCACTCCCAGGGAGTTGACCCGGGCCGCAGCGAGCTCGATGGCCAGCGGAAGCCCATCGAGCCGGCGGCAGATATCAGCGACCGCCGGGGCATTCTCCTCGGTGAGCCGGAAGCCGGGGTCGGCAGCGATGGCCCGGTCGAGAAACAGCCGCACCGCGTCGAACCCCTGGGCGTTACCCGCCTCATCGGCGCCGTCGGGCGGCACGGACAGCCCGGCCACCGGCCAGAGCGTCTCGCCGGTGACTCCGAGGCGCTCCCTGCTAGTGATCAGCACCCGCAGACCGCGGCACTCGACGAGGAGATCCTGAACCAACTGGGCCACCGGATCGAGGAGATGTTCACAGTTGTCCAGGCAGATCAGCATGTCGGAGCCGCGCAGACGCTCGGTGAGGGCGACGATCTGGGCCCCTCCACGCTGCTCAGGAACATCGAGGACTCCGGCGACGGTGTGTGCGACAAGGACGGGGTCGACGAGCCCGGCTAGCTCGACCAGCCATACGCCGTCCCGGTGATGTGCGGTCCGCCGGTTGGCCACTTCGAGGGCGAGTCGGCTCTTGCCTGCCCCGCCGGCACCGGTCAGTGTGACCAGTCGGGCCCGTTCGAGGGCGGCGCCGATCTCACCGACGTCCGGCCGACGGCCGACGAAAGTCGTCAGTGGAGCTGGCAGGTTGTCGGTTCTCCGGGAAGCCGTCATGGTGGACGCTCCAGCTGGACAGCACGGCGCCGCGTGCTCTCAGGGTGAGAATAGGCGCGGCCCCTGCCTGCAGCAATGAAGCATGAGCCCGGCCTTCACCTCGTGAGACCGCTCTGGCAACAGGGATTTTCGTGCATCACACCTGAGTGCGCGGCAGAGGCTGCAGGCCTCTGCGAGCTGCATGTGTACCAGGCGCTCGCTCGTGCGGCTCAGGACGAGGGGACGGGAGCAGATGCGCGCGGTCGCGCGCAGGGCGGCTACTCAGGGCCCGAGATGAGATGGTGTCCCTTGTCGTGGTGTACGGGATCAGTGGCCGGGGGAGGGGAGCCGGATCGACCGCCGTCGGCGCAGCGAGGCCGCGGCTCACCCCCCCCCGGGTAGGTGTGGGCAGGTCTCGCGCTGCTGGTAGCTGCCCGGCAGGCCCGTGCCCACCGCCGTCCAGAAGGGGCGGGAGTCTTGGAAGTGGCCGCCCAGGGTGTGCCAGGACAGGCCGGGGTTCTCGTGGCGCAGCGCATCCAAGGCGGCGGTGGCCAGCCCGCACCGCTGGTATTTCTCCATGGTGTAGGGCTGCGACCCACCCGAGGCAGCAGCGGGCGCAGACGGTGTAGTCGACATCGCTTGCGAGGTTCGCGGCGCGTTCCCTCCAGCCTGGCCGTTTCGAGGAGGGAGTGTCCTGCCAAGGGGCATCCAGCCGGATGACGGTCCAACCGGTGGGCTGGCGGCCCCATCTGCCGCCGCTGATCGTGCGTAAGAACCGTTGCCAGGGCGTGCCATCCGCCGCCCACGCCACGGTCCGGGACTGCGCGGCCAGCGCCCGCGCAGCTCCCGCTCCTCGCTGCCTCAACACCCCTTCCGGAGCCCCGGCCCGCTCGGCCGGCGGATCGCCCGAGGACACTCAGCTTGTTCCTTATGGTCTGAGTCGGTTTCGTTCGGTGATGCTCTCAGGTCGTTTCACGGTCTTGCCCACGTCGTAGCGGGTGGCGGGCCGCCGGTTCTTCGAGCCAAGTGGCCTTCCAGGGCCGGGTGTTGATGCGGTGCACGGGCTGGGCAGGTGAGATGTGGGCGGAGGTTTCTGAACCCCCGGCGGACTCGGGCCGGGGTGAGCCGGCCGGGCTCGGCAGGCTTCTCCCACGGCCGCCGCAAGTCGGCGGCTGCCCCGCGCAGAAGGCGGATCTGGGTGTGCGCGGCGATGATCAGCCAGGGCCAGCGCTCGCCGGCCTAGGGGCTCCGCAGCTTCGGCCGGGTCCACCCGAGGGTCTGTTTCATCAGCCTGAAGAGGTGCTCGATGTCGAACCTTCGCAGGAACGCCTGCCATCGCATGTCGACGTCCTCGCTGTTCAGGCCGGTGGCGGACGACCACAGCCAGAGTGGGAGCGGGGCGCCTCCTCCGGGCAGGCGGTCGACCTGGAGGCGGATCAGCGTGCCCTCGATGATGGGGAGTTCGCCGGTGTGGCTGGAGACGTGCCGCGGCTGAACGGCGACGCACAAGAAGACCTGGGAGGTTCCTGGGGCTACCGTGAGTGGTGGGGCCGATCTTCCCGGAGGGCTGAGCCGTGGCCTCACGCTCGTACCGCTTCCTGACGTCGGACGACCTCGGACCGCTGCTGGGCATCGCCGCCCATGAGGACAACCGCAGCCTGCGCACCGAAGCCCTCGCGGCGTGTGCCGCGCTCCCGCTGGACGAACCGGCGGCGGAGGAGGTCGCGGAGCTGGTCCTCAGCCGTTTCCGGGCGGAGCCCATGGTGCCGGACTCCCTGGTCGAGGCGGCCGGACACCTCCCTGTGGTCGAGGTGCGGGCCGTCCTCGAAGGGTGGGCCGCTGACGACGGCTCGGCCCATCAGGACGCGGCGCGGCGGGCCCTGGCCACCCCGGACCGGCCTGCCGTCATACCTTCGGTACGGGGCGATCCGGGCGAGTGGGCTTCCGCACGGGCCGTGGAACTGGCTGTGACCGAACGCCTCCTGGACGGTCGTGGCTTCCCGTCCGACCTGTCCCCGCTCGCCTCCCTCTTCGAAAGTGGGAGGCAGCGGCTGCTGTCGGTGCTGATCGCCACCCTCGTGGATGCCGTGGACGAGGACGACGAGACCCTCCGGGCTGCCACTGAGCGCTTCGGACAGGTCGTCGAGGTGCTGCCGGACACGCTCGCGGCGGATCTCCCCCAGCTCCCTCGGCCGGTGCTCGTCGACCGGGCCGAGTGGCTCGGCGCGGTGCTGAGCCTCGCGCCGCCGGCCGAGGTGGTCGGCAGTGCCGTCGCACGGCTCAGGGGCGAGGACCTGGTCGAACGCCTCGCCACGCTGCGAGAACTGTCCAGGGCGGCGCCCCACCTGGGGCGCCCTCCCGTGCGCTGGCCGGAGCCGACCTCCCGCCCCGGCGAACTCGCCCACCTGACGTTGCTGCTGGAGCCGGAGACCGGATTCGGGCAAGCCGACGACCAAACGCCGCCCACCGCCCCGGTCGAGTATGCGTTCGAAGCGGACTCTCTCGAACCGCCCCCGCACCGGCACGGCGCGGAGGCGCGGCCGTCGGCCCCGCCGGACAGGCACCATGCGCTGCCCCCGGAGTACAGGTCTGAGGGAGGGCGGGCAGTCGAAGGGACAAGCCGCCACCCCGTGCTTGGTCGCCTCCGAGACTGGTTCAGGCACAGGGGTGCCGAGAGCGAGGTTCTCGTCCAAGCCGAGGAGTCTGCGCTCGCGGTTACCGCCCCCACCCGCGAGGCCTACGCCCGCCTCGACGCCCCCCACCACGTCGTGCCCGACGAAGCCTTCGAGCTGCGCGCAGGGCTGGCCCCGCTCCCCACACCCGAGGTCGTCCAGCCCGCCCCCCTCACCGTCCCCGCCGACGCATTCACGCTCGACGTCTCGGTCCTCGCGCACGGCTTCGCCGTGGTCGGCGAGGACCCGCTCACCCTGCACATGAGGGCCGCTCCGGACGACCCGTACCCGTACCGGATGCTCAGGCTCCGGGCGGTGGACGATCCGTCCCTGTCCGCGGAGCGGGTGATCACCGCGGTGTACGCGGTCGCCGGCAGCGTCATCGGGGTCGCCCACCGGACCGTACGGGTGGGAGAGGCGCCCGGGGAGCCGGCCGGTGACGAGCCGCGGATGCAGGCGGCCGGAGGCGTATGGGTGCTGCCGGAAGAGGCGGACGCCGGCACCCAGCCGGATCTGGAGATCGTCGTGGCCCCGGGGAACGACAGCGAAGGGCGGCAGCACTGCTGGCTGTACCGCTCGCCGCACCCGGGCGTCGGCGCCTGCGACAAGCCGCTGGTGACCACGCTCGGCGGTGAGGCCGACTGGGCCCGCTCCGTCATGCGCGGCGTGCAGGAGCGCAAGGACGCCTTCGACCTGGCCCACTACCTCAAGGGAGTCGGCCGTGAGGCGAGCGGCGCCGTGCCGGAGGAGGTGTGGGCCGCCCTGCGGGCCGCAGGGGAACGTGCCGGTCCGCCGAGCGTGCTCCTGGCCACCTGGGACCCGTACGTCCCCTGGGAACTGGCCCTGCTGTCCGAGCCGTTGGACCCGTCGGCCCCGGCCCACCTCGGCGCCCAGGCAGTCGTCGGCCGCTGGATCTACGGCGACCGGCAGCGCACCCCGGCCCCGCCCGCGCACCTGCACCCCCACAGGATGTCCGTGGTGACCGGGGACTACGCCGTCGCCGAACTCAAGGAGGCGAAGGCCGAGGCCAAGCACCTCATCCGGCACTACCGCGCGAACCCCGTCGACGCCACCACCGACCAGGTACTCATGGCCCTGGAGGGCGAGCGGGGGCCGGACATCCTCCACCTCGCCGTGCACGGGAAGTTCAGCACGGAAGAGCTGGAGGACGGTCTGCAGATGGTGGACGGCACGTACTTGAGCCGACGGTCCGTCAGCGGGGTGGAGGCCAGCGGGGTGCGGCTCGTGTTCCTCAACGCCTGCCAGGTCGGGCAGGGCCGCAGCGAGCTGGGCGCGTACGCGGGCATGGTGCCCGCCTTCCTCGGCATCGGGGCACAGGCGGCCGTCGCCCCGCTGTGGAACGTCGACGACAAGGTCGCCAAGAACTTCGCCCAGGGCTTCTACAAGGCCGTGCTGAAGAGCGGCACGGCCCCCGCCGAGTACCTGCGCAGGCAGCGTGCCGGAACGCTCGGCGCAGCCGGGGCCGAGCTGTCGACCCCGCTCGCCTACCTCTTCTTCGGCCACCCACGGCTGACCGTCCAGTGGACCGCGGAAGGCGCTTCAGCGCAAAGGGAAGGAACGGACGATGCCTGATCTCGAACGGGACGGACGCAGAGAACTCCCCTACGGTCTGGTCCTGCGCTCCTCGGAGGTCGGCGGCCGCGTCGGCGAGGTCCGCCGATGGGCCGCGGCCGGGACGCCGGTGCGCGACGCGGCGCCTGGCGGGCTGCCCGAGCAACTCCTCGCCGACCACGTCCCCGTGCCCGCCGCGCGCCTGCTGGGCACCGCGGCTCAGGAGGCCGGGATGCGGCCGGTGCTCACCGTGCCGCTGAGCGACTTGGCCGTGCCACGCCGCCCCGGCGGGCCCGATCGGAGCGGCGCTCCCGGCCCGCACCTCCTGCTGGAGGCGCCCGCGCCCCCGCCGGACGAGGGGCAGGTTCTGCTGGAGGCAGATGCGACCGGCGTCGTGCGCTGGGTGTTCCCAAGGGCGGCAGTGCGGGGCGGCCGCACGGACCGGGCGGCCGGGGCCCAGACTTTCCGTGTTCCGATGGAGCAGTTCACGCTCCCCGCGGGCGGGTCGGCGGCGGACCGAGGCATCGTCGGGTTCGGTGTCGGCAAGGTTCTGCACCTGCTGCGGTTCCCGATCGAGCGGGCGGCCGGTCTCGCGGCCGACTTCGCGGTCAGCCGGTGGGAGAAGAGGCACCGCCCGTACGGGCTCCGGCTGACCACCCCGCAGACGTTCCTCGGGGCAGGCGAACAGGCAGGCGAACAGGCGGGTGACGGGGGGCAGGTGAGCGCGGGCCGGCTCGCCGAGCTCGCCGACCGGCCCTTCCTGCTCTTCGTTCACGGCACGTTCAGCAGGTGCCGCACCGGCTTTCGCGGCATCGTCGACGATGAGCCGCTGCTGCACGACCTCCACCGGCGCTACGACGGCCGCGTCCTGGTCTTCGACCATCCGACCGTCCACCTGGACCCGGTCGACAACGCGCGCTGGCTCCTGGAGCGCCTGCCCGCCGACCGGCGACTCACCCTCGACATCGTCACCCACTCCCGGGGCGGTCTCGTCGCCCGCCACCTGAGCCGGGACGGCCTGGCGGGCGCGGGACGGCCCGCCCCTTTCGTCCGTACGCTGGTCCATGTCGCCACCCCCAACGCGGGCACGGCCCTCGCCGAGAAGCAGCGACTGAGCGATCTGCTCGGGGTCTTCACCAATCTGCTCGGGCTGTTCCCGGAGGAGCTGGTGAGCACCACCCTGGAGGTCGTCCTCGAAGTCGTGAAGCACTGTGCGACTGGTGCCCTCGGCGGGCTGGACGGTCTGGCTGCGATGGACCCCGCGTCGGAAGGGCTCCGTGAACTCAACGCCTCCGCCGTCTCGACCGAGAGTTCGGCGCGCGCGGTGACGTCCGACTTCGAGCCCGCACGGGACGCGGCGTTGGCGATGCGCGCGCTCGACGGGCTGGTGGACCGGCTGTTCGGTGTCGGCAACGACCTCGTCGTACCGACCGAGGGCGTCCACCGCGCCGGTTCGTACGTCGTGCCCGATCCGCTCGTCGTCCCGTCGGCGAGCGCCGTCGTCCACAGCGGCTTCTTCCGGGACGCGCAGGTCCGCGCGGGCCTCTCCGACTGGCTGCCGGGGAGCTGACCGCGCCCCGGACGCGCCGTTGCCGCGGCACGGGAGGATTGTGGAACGCAGGGGAGGGGAGACGCCCCGGGTCGCCCGGCGCGGGTACGACAGGAGCGCTTGCTGGCCACGCCCCCGAAGAGGAGGCGGGGACGTGACTTCCTACCTCGTGCGCTGGGACATCGACCTGGACGCTGGCGACCCCGTCGACGACGCCCACCCAGCCCTCGCCATCCAGCGCGATCCCGGGTCATGGGCGAGAGGCCGTGCTTAGAGCAGTGGCTCGCTTCAAAGGCGGACGCCGTCGTCGGCGAGCCCGGCCCTGCTGTGCGCTGCCGCCGTCTTCCGGAAGGGCATCGAGCAGGGCCTGGTCGCCCAGGAAGACGCGTAGCCCCTCGGAGGTTCGGCAAAGGGCGTGGTCAGGGTGGGCGTCCTTCTTGTTGCTGGAGTGCGCCAGGGGATTGGGATCCCGGGGTGGTGCTGCGCCCGCCGCGCACCGGGCCGGCCGATAGGGCGCGGCGGGTGCGCGGCGGGCCTTCGCGCCTCAAGAAGGTGGGGCGTGGTCGGGGTTGGTGTTCGTCCTCCGGCGGCGGGTCTTGCGGGTGATCCATGTGATGGCGGTGAGGGTTGCGGCGGCCGCGAGGTCGGCGAGGTACTCGGGGAGGGTGGCCTGCAGGAGGTTCACGGGGTGCTCCGGGCACGGCGCGCGGCATGGGTGTTGCTGCGCTGGCGGCCGAGACGCCGGAGCTTGCGGCGGAAGTTGTCGGCGTCGGTGCCCGCGAGGCCGGTGAGGCCGGCGAACTCCGTCCAGGTGCTGCCCGGGGCGGCGGTGGCCCAAGTCCGCGCAAGGTGCTGCTCGTGCGGGGTCAGCCGGGCGAAGACGGCGGCGGCGCGGTCGTTCTCCGGCTCCCACAGCGACACGTTCTGGTTCGGGGCGGCGCGGTCGGCGAGGAGGTCGGTGAGGGTGCCGCCGGCGGGGACAGGGTGGTCGAGGGAGAGCAGGCGGGCGCCGTGGGCCTTGCGCTGGAACAGCGGCTGCAGCTGGCGGTGGACGGTGCTGGATTCCTTCTTCAGCTGCCGGAGACCGAGTTCGCCGACCTCGTCGAGGAGGTGGGCGTCCAGCAGGTCGACCCAGTCGCCGAGGAGGGCGGTGGAGACCGCCTCGAGCCAGTCCTCGTCGGGTCGGCGGATGCCGAGCCAGGTGTGGGTGAACTCGTCGACCGTGGGCTTCCACCCGTCCACCGTCCGGCTCTCCAGGACCGCCCGACGGGCGTTGAGCGCCGCGAAGATCCCCAGACGCGCCCGCTCCCGCTCCTCGGCGCGAGCCGACCACTTCACCTCGACGAGCATCATGCGCAGCTGGCCGTCGACCTGCTCGACGAGGACAGCGTCCGGTCGGTGGTCGGCCCGCTGCGGTGCGACGCCCACGAGGGAGAGAGAGCGGATCTTCTCGGCAACCTCGGTCTCGAAGCGCTGCTCGGGAGGCGTCAGCCCGGTGAGGTCGGGCACGAGCTTCGGGCCGTGGAACTCCTCGAGGTGCTGCGGGCGGCGGATGTACCGCAACGCCCGCCGGGAGGAGCGGACGAGCTCGGTGGACGGCGGAGCGGTGCTCGGGCCCGCCTGGTGGCCGTCGGCGGCGTTGGTCATGGGGTGGTGCTCCTTGCTGATCGGTATGAGCGTTCACCCTTCGGTCCCGGCAGGGCGCTGATCCGGCAAAGAATCGTCGAACACTTCTGTGACCTGCATCACAAGTGACATGCCGGGCGCACGTCGTCGCGGCACGGGCGGTGCGATGACCGGCCGCGCGGGCGCCGGCCGTGGCGATCAGCGGCTGCGCACCCGGCAGAACCCGGGGAGCAGCGGCCATGGCCCCGGTACCGCACTGACTCCGGAGGGCGCCGTCAGGGGCCCGGTCCGCACTTCGTCCGAAGCCCCCGGCAGGGGGCGTGCTGCCGGTGGCGGAAGGCCGACCCCGCTCGTATATGTGGTTGGTCCCTGGCCGAAGTCGCCGTGCTGTGCTCTGTGTTCCGGCGTAGTTGATCCGACGGGTCACGTCCACGGGAGTGGTGTATTGACGGCCACTCGGTGATCTCGTCTTTGAGGCTATGCGGTGAGTTCGGTCGGGAGGACGGTCTCGTCGGTTTCTGACTCGATCGGGTGGAGGCGGGTCTTGGCGAGGAGGTCGAGTCCCATGTAGCGGCGGGCCTCGGTCCACTCGTCGTTCTGCTCGGCCAGCACTGCGCCGACCAGGCGGATAAGAGCGGTGCGGTCAGGGAAGATGCCGACCACGTCGGTGCGGCGGCGGATCTCCTTGTTGAGCCGTTCCTGCGGGTTGTTCGACCAGATCTGCCGCCAGCTCTCGCGGGGGAACGCGGTGAAGGCCAGCACGTCTCCCTGGGCGGCGTCCAAGTGGGCTGCGGCCTTGGGGAACTTGGCCTCCAGGGCATCGAGGACGTGCCGCATCTGGGCCTGGACGGTGTCGGTGTCGGTGTCGGGCTGTTCGAAGACGGTCCGGAGCAGGGTGGCCACCCATGGCTGGGCCGACTTGGGGACCTGGCTCAGCAGCGCGCGGGCGTAGTGGGTGCGGCATCGCTGCCAGCTCGCGCCGGGCAGGGTGGCGCCGATCGCGTTGACCAGGCCCATGTGGGCGTCGGAGACGACCAGTTGGACGCCGGACAGGCCGCGGGCGGTCAGCGAGCGCAGGAAGGCCAGCCAGCCGGCGCCGTCCTCGGCGGTGGCGACGTCGATGCCGAGGATCTCGCGGTGCCCGTCGGCGTTGACGCCGACCGCGATCAGGGCGTGGACGTTGATGATGCGGCCGCCCTCGCGGACCTTCTGGGTGAGCGCGTCGACCCAGACGAAGGCGTAAGGGCCTTGGTCCAGGGGCCGGTTGCGGAACGCAGCGACCTGCTCGTCCAGGTGCTTGGCCATCGCGCTGACCTGGGATTTCGACAGTTGGGTGACGCCGAGGGACTCGGCGAGCTTCTCGACTCGGCGGGTGGACACGCCGAGCAGGTAGGCGGTGGCGACGACCGAGATGAGGGCTTGTTCGGCGCGGCGTCGGCGTTCCAGCAGCCAGTGCGGGAAGTAACTCCCGGACCTGAGCTTGGGGATGGCCAGTTCGACGGTGCCGGCGCGGGTGTCCCACTCGCGTGGGCGGTAGCCGTTGCGGTGGTTGACGCGTTCGTCGCTGACCTGGCCGTATTCGGCGTTGCAGAGGGCGTCGGCCTCGGCGGACATGAGTGCGTCGGCGAACGTCTTGACCATCGCGCGCAGCAGATCGGGACTCGCCGCGGCGAGGTTGTCTTCGGCGAGGGCGTGCAGGGGCAGACTGTCTGGTGCGGTCATCGTGCTGATCTCCTTCGAGGCTTCGACACTTCGAAGATCAGCCGGTGGCCGTTCATCTATGCGGGCGCCATCCCGATGCCGGAGCAAACCCCCGGATCAGGTCGAACCCGTACACCATCTCCCTGGACGCAACCTTCCCCAAGGCCCCACGGGGTCAGACATCATCGAATGGTTCGTCACTCCATCTGAACCAAGCACGAGCGTCACTGATGTGCAGAAGGAACTCCGCCACTGGACCTGACGGGGCAACCAGCGACAAGGTGTCCGCGATCCGGTCGTAGGAGTCGTCGAACCGCTCGTACTCCTCCGCCTCCAGCAGAGCCAGCGACTCGTCGAACCACGGCTTCACCTCTTCGAACGTCGGCGTTGGAACGAAGCGACCGTTCAGCCATGGAAAGTCGGCCTCGTCGATCACGATCTCGCCGAGGAGATCCTCCTGCCGCATCAGTCGCCAGACTTCGCCCTCGAAACCCATCCCGCCAGCTCTCCATCCATGTCCTGGTGTCGCCGGGCAGCCTCTCACGCGGCAAGGACAACGAGGCAGGAGTGCCAGCGAGTTGCTGGCAGGACGCTTGCGCCCTCTCATCGGTGCGGGTTCAAGTGGTCAACGTAACGCCTCGGACGAGGAGTGCTCGTCGATCAGACGGCGGTAGATCCGGGGTGACGGTGTGGCGCTGTTTCCTGGTCGCATCCAGATCAATGAGCAGGATCTCGTCGATCAGCGGCGTGAACGGATCCAGCTTCGACGGCCGCGCCGAAGCGGTTGTCGTGCGTGGCTGCGGCCAAGCCGAGGTCAGGGCCTTGTTGACCGTGCTCCAGGTGACGCCGTACTTGCACTGCAACGCCCGGTTCGACATGCCATCGCGGGAGTCGCGCCGCAGCGCGGCGTTGTGAACGACGGCGATATTCCCCAGTCCGAACTCCGCGGAATTGGCCATGGGGAACGCGGAGTTGCTCCGCGACGACCAGGCGGACGGCGCTCTTCCCCGGGACGCCCGGTAACCAGCCGATCTTTTAGGTCCGAGCCGGGCGGTCAAGGATGAGCGCAGCTCATCGCGGTAGCGGCGCCGTAGGCGTCCTTGAGGGCCCGGCTCGGACCGGACACTTCACAGCCGGGCGGCCCAGCACTTCCCCGCTCAGTCGATTCGTACATACAAGCGGGGACGACGGCGTCGACTTGGGGAATTACGCGACCGCTCACAGGCGTACAACTCGACCTTCGACTGGCCAGGCAGCATCGGGGGTGCTCTACCAGCTACTGCCTCGAAGTTGCGCGGCTCGCACCCCGGGTGCGCCGCAGTGGATGGCGCCGACGTGCTGGTCCTCAGCCATTTGCAGGAGTCGGGGCCCTTGGGGTCTTCAGGTCCGGATACCCGAGGGTGATCTGGTCGCGCTCACGCTGGTTCTTGCCGAGCCGGAACACGTACCGGTGTTCCGTAGACAGACGCTGTATTGCCACATGTCGTGTTGCGGCTGACGGAGCGAAGTGGCTTACGAGTGGAGGCCGTTCCGGTCGGTGATGGCGGGGCGCCCGCCGCCGACTGGCCGGTAGCCAGGTGGGGCGACTCACCGCATCTCGCAGCTCGCCGAGGCCTCCCCCAGCCTCACTCCTCCACGGCGCCCTCTAGGAAGTCGTGGTGGCGGGCGAGGGCTTGGCCGAGCTCCGCGCGGCCCAGAGTGCTCGGCTCGGCGGCCCGCCACAGAGCGATGCCTGCGTTCTTGATCTCCGCGGTCCGAAAGAACGCCATGGCGGAGTCCTTGGGGTCATCGGCGGCCACAAGGACCGCGCAAACCTGGTAGGCGGCTTCAAGGTCCGGGCGCCGGGCCGCGCGCCGTGCCACGGCGGTGACGAAGGTGATGTCCGTGGTGCGCTCGAGGGTCTGGGCGGTCAGCTCCAGCCACACCGCGTCGTCCAGTGCGGCGGCGTGAGCGAAGTTCCCGGCGCCGCGCAAGTGGCCGGACGAGCCGGAGAGGTCGAGCGCGAGGACACCGCGCCACAGGGCCACCCCCTGCTCGACGTCCGCTGCGTTCTCCAGTGTGGCGGTTCGGGGCAGGAGACGCTCGGCCGCGCCCAGCAGGCGGGAGATCGCCGCCGGGCCGCCGTCGCGGGTGGTCAGGAGGGCGAGGAAGTCGGGGCGGCCGCCGAGGGCTGCCGGATTGGCCAGCAGCAGGGCCGCGCAGTAAGGCCAGAGCATGGCGTTCTTCGTGTTGTCGCCGCTGGTACGGCTCAGGTAGGCGGCCAGCTGGACCGGGTCGATGCGCCGCAGGATACGCAGGCCCTCGGGGTCGATGCTCCGCCGGGAGTTGATCCCGAGGACAGCGGGCGAGACCGCACCGTCGAGGTCGAAGAGAGCTGCCTGGTGCCGGTCGACCCAGCGGGGTGCGCTCTTGATCAGGGCGGGAAGGAGATGGCCGATGACCGCCAGGGCGCGGTCGTCGGCGCCCTCGTCGAAGATGCTGTCGAGAAGGGTCTCGACAGCCGCCGTGAGCTCGGCCGGGGCGTTGACGAAAGTCAGACCGTGTCGGATGAGGGCGTCCAGGGCGAGGCCGCCGATCTCCTGGTGGGCGGCCGACAGCGGGTCGGCCTCCGAGGTGGTCGGTTCGGTCCAGGCGGTGACTGCCGTCTCCAGCCAGGCTGTGACCGCAACCGCGATGTCCCCGAGGTCGATACGGTGCCTCCATGCCTCGCTCAGCGCCAGACACAGCGTCAGCTGCGCCCCCTGCCGGACCGAGGCCCCGACACCGGGCGCGCCGAGCAGGTCCCACAGCGCTGTGATGACGGCCCTCGTGGTGGCCTCGTGGTCCGGGAGCGGGCGCGGGTCGGCGGTCAGCGGGGTGCGCAGCGCGGCCAGGTAGGCCTGCTGCAGGGCGGGATCTGCGAGGGCGGCGGCGACCGCGGGGACGTCCATGGCCCACAGGGCCGGATCGGTGGCGACGAGCTGGCCCAGAACGATCCGGGCGTAGTCCGGGGACAGGGATCCGGTCCGCTGCCGCTCCAGCAGGAGCGTGGCGGCCGCCGGTGCGCCTTGGTTGGTGGCGACGGGCGCGAGGTCTTGGGCGGCGGCGGTGAGGGTGTCGAGGTAGGGGACGAACCGAAAGCGCGGCAGCGGTTTGGCCGGAGCGGGCCCGAACAGGGAGGTCACCGCGTCGACGACGGGCTGCCACGGGGCAAGCACCAACGCGGGCAGCACTGGCGACAGCGACCACACCACGGACCAGCCGGCCGGGGCCGGGACAGCCCAGTTGGCCAGAGCGCTGCGGCCTGCTTCGATGGCGGCCCCGGTCGGGGCCGGGCCGAGCGCGGCCGTGAGCTCCTCCTCCAGCTCCGCCAGGGCATCGGGCGGGCAACGGTCGAGGGCGGCGGCGACCAGGTCGGCGGTGTCGGCGCCGACGATCTCGACGTCGCCCAGGCGAGCCAGGAGGCCGCGAGCGGCCGCGAGCCAGCTCTGGGAGGCCTCGGAGTCGTCGCGCTGCTGAGGGAGGCTCTCCAGCAGGTGCGCGGCCAGCACACGGTCCGCCCACCGGGACGGTCCCGGCAGACTCGGCCATCCGGCGATGCGCTCGGACAGGGTGACGCCGTGCTGGAACTCGGTGCGGGCGAAGTCGAGGCGGGCACGGACCGCGATCCGGGTGGCGGAGGGGCCGAAGTCGTCGGCCGAGACGACCTGGCGCAGGTCGTCCGCCCGGTCGAGGTCCGCCTGCTCCACCTCGGACGTCACGGTGGCCTCGACGACCGCCTTCACCGCAGAGCGTACGGACCTCACCACGGCCGCTTCCCCGGCGCCGTCCGGGCCGTACGCGGCGCGTTGGAGTTCCGCCAGCTGCGCCTGGAGCTCCCAGTGCTGCCCGGCGGGGTGCTCCACCACGTACAGCAGCACCCGCTTGGCCACTTCAACCCAGTCGACGTCCCGCTCGTCGGCCGGGACGTCGGCCAACCACACCACCAGCTGACGCCACAGCGTCTCCACGGTGCCGTCCTGGCCCACGACGGTCCGCACCACGGGGGCGGAGGCCCCGCCGATGGCGCCAGTCACCCTCAGGAGACCGGCCAGCACGGCCGGGTCCGCGCTGGTGAAAGCGCCTCGGTGCTCCCCGAGCCACTCCAGGACCCGCCGCGGATCCGACTGCGCAACGCGCTCCAGGTACGGCTGGGCCGGCCATCGGCCCGCCTCGGGCAGAAGCCGATCGGTGTTGACCAGGTCGAGCCAGGCGGGGCTCACGGCGTTGGCGAAGAACCACCTGATTGCGCGCGGCTGGTGGATCGCGGCCACCGCAGCTGCGTCCGCCGCGCTCGGCATCTCGTTGCGGGCGAGTGAGACCAGCAGCGGGGCCAGGGCAGGCAGGTCGAGCAGAAGCTGCTCTACGTGCGCCAGGAAGTCGGAGACCAGGCGTCGGGTGCTCGCCTCGTCCTCGGCCGCGCCGCCGTGAAGACTGCCGGAAGTACGCCCGTAGAACTTCGACCAGGCCCGGAACGCCTCCTCTTCGCCGGGCCCAGGGGCGGTGCCGTGGTAGCGGTTGACGAGGTGCGCCACCTGGCGCGGCCGGAACTTGCCGGCCTGCTCCTCCCGCTTGTAGTAGGCCCACGCGTCCCGCAGGCCGGCGAGGCCGTCCGGCCGGGCGGCTGCTTCGGCTGCTCCGGAGGCCTGGCGGGCTTGCCGCACGCGGCGCAGGACCTCGACGATCGCCCGTTGGTCATCCCCGGCGGCGGGCAGCGCGTCCAGTTCTTCGGCCAGGTCCAGGAGCTCGCGGACCGCCTCGTACTCCGCCCGGGGGTCGGCCGGGACCGGCAGTCGGCCGTCTGGGATGCGGATCAGCCGCTGAATTCCTGCTCCAAGGCCGGCCTTCGGCTCCAGGACGTCTGGCACGTCGGCGGCGTCGATTGCGGCGAGCAGCTTGTCCAGCAGGGTCTGGCCCTGCTTGCCGGCCTGCTGGAGGAGAGCCGCGACTTGCGTGTTGACCTGCTTCTGTGCAGCGCGCGGGCCCTCGAAGTCCTCACCGGCTTCCTTGAGGAGCGCATCCAGAGCGGACCGGCAGGCTGCCTGGATGGTCTCGAACGGCCTGGGCCACCGGTCGGGCTCCTTGAGCATCTGCACGGCGGTGCGAAGGTGGGCCAGCGCCCGCTCGCCGTTGGCTCCCAGCGCAGTGAGGGCGTCCGCAGTGTGGGAGCCGTCCGCCAGCCGGGACGGGTCAACTTCCGCGCCAGGAGTGCCATTCGGTATCACCGGGCCACGCTAGCAGCGCCCGTCGCAGCCAGCAGCCTCGACGAACAATGCGTCACGCCTGCAGCCCCAACGGCGCTTCCCGGCTGCTGGGCGCCGGAGCAAAAAGGAGAGACCAGCCACACCCGCGGTGGTGAAGCGTGGGTGCGTGCCGGGTGCGGGCCGGGGGTGAGGATGCGGATGGCGGACGGGCGCAGGTCCGCGTCCTGGGTGTGCTGCAGGGCGGGGATCAGGCCGGCGCGCAGCAGGGAGGACTTTCCGCTGCCGGACGGGCCGAACACTGCGGCGAACCGCTGCCGGCGCATCAGGTACAGCAGATCGGCGGTGAGTTCGTCACGGCCGAAGAACCGGCCGCTGTCGCCCGGCTCGAACCTGGCCAGCCCCCGGTACGGCGGCTCCCCGCCCTCCTCTTCTTCTGCCGGAGCCGAGGCGGCGACCTCGTCCACCGCCTGCTTCCACCGCGCCTCCCACTCCGCCGCGCCACCCCCGCACGCCTGTACATAGGCAAGGACCACCTGGAGCGTCGGCAACTGCTCACCGGCCGCGGCCTGCGACAGCGTCGTCACTCCGTACCCGGCCCGATCGGCCAGCACACGGTAGGTCAGCGCGCCCGCCTCGGTGCGCAGCTTGCGCAACTCGAACGCGAACCGCTGCACCGGACCCGCCCCCGGATCCACCGGCACTTCACGACGACCCGCCACGTCGCCCCCCTTAGACGTCATCTCATTTGGTTCTGTAGGCTGCCGGTCGTGGTCTCGATCGTTGAGCGGCTGGTGCCGGATGAGTTGTGGGAACTGTTCCAGCGGGTG